>SKYX01000429.1 GCA_007127655.1 Desulfonatronum sp. | reverse complement strand
CTGGCGGCCAGGGCCATTCACGACCTCAGCCCCCGCAAGGACAAGCCCTTCGTGGTGATCAACTGCTCGGCCTACCCGGCAACGTTGTTGGAAAGCGAACTGTTCGGGCATGAGAAAGGGGCCTTCACCGGGGCGCTGAAACAGCGACCTGGGCGATTCGAGCAGGCCCACGGCGGAACCGTATTTCTGGACGAGATTGGCGAGATCAGCGCCTCCGCCCAGGTCAAGCTGCTCCGCGTGCTCCAAACGCAGCGCTTCGAGCGCGTCGGCGGGGAGCGGACCGTGGCCGTGGATGTGCGCATCGTCGCGGCCACGAACAAGGATCTGCTGGAAGAAGTCAAGGCCGGTCGGTTTCGTGAGGACCTCTACTATCGCCTGGACGTGATTCCGATCCAGCTTCCCCCCCTGCGGGAGCGGAGCAACGACGTGGCCTTGCTGGCCAGCCACTTCCTGCGCCATTTCAGCGAAGAGCAGCTTAAAACGATCACGGAGTTCAGCCCCAAGGCCATGCGTCTATTGCTGGACTATTCCTGGCCGGGGAATATCCGGGAGTTGGAAAACGTCGTGGAGCAGGCAACGGTTCTCGCCAAATCCTCGGTCATTACCCCGGAGGAGCTTCCGGCCCGGCTGAAGTTCGTCCCGGAGCCGTCCCAAAGCGCCGCGACCACGCTGGAGGAACAAGAGCGGACGGTCATCCTGCAAGCGCTGGAATCCTGCTCCTGGAACAAAAAGCTGGCCGCTCAACGCCTGGGCATCGGCCGCAGTACGCTCTATGCCAAGATGAAGCGGCTGGGGATTGCCGTTCCGGAAGCAGCGTAACCTTCACGTAGCCGGCGAACCAAGGTCGACGTCGAAGAGCGAATTCCGCGGCATTTTCACCGAATGGCCGATCGGAATGTCGTCCATATGCTGGAACCGCAAGCAGCAGACGCGCAGGCTGAGATCGGGCGACGGATCATGCATCCAACGGTCGGATCAAGGTGGTGGCGACAAACTGAATACTCCGAGTAAATCGAGCGTCGCGGAAAGCTTGTGCCCGGAGATTTGACAGCTTGCTTTTTACTTGGCTATTCAGCCAAATTGCAAATTTTGATCGACCCCGAAGTTTTCCACAACACTCTCCCAAGGCATTTTACCATGACCAAGCTGTTTTATTTTCTGTTGCTTTTGACCCTGCTCCTCACACCACCCCTCCATGCCGAAGAGTCACCCCTGGAGGAATACCTGCTCCAGTACGACTACGCCGCCCGCTGGGACATGAAGATTACCAGCCAGGAGTTGGTCGGTCTGCTCCAGCAGGACAAGGTCCAATTCGTGGACATCCGTTTCGCCGAGGAACATGCGACCTGGAAAATGGGGTTTGGCCTGCACATTCCGCTGCCCGACCTGCCTCGGCAACTGCACAGGCTCGACCCCGACAAGCTGGTGGTCACGGCCTGTCCGCTCAAGGACCGGGCCATCATCGCCATGACCTACCTGAAGACAAAAGGGTTCAACGTGAAATACCTATCCGACGGCATGCTCAGCCTGGCCGAGTACCTGCGTGGTGACATGGCTCTGGAATTGACGGACGTACTGCCTCTGGGCGATGAAGGCGAGCACCTGGAATCATTTGGCATTTGCCCTGGCTGATTGCCCGGCCTACCTTTTGATCACGATCACTGGTTGCTTGGCATGGCCCACAACATGGTCCGCCACCGAGCCCAGCAACATTCCCGCTACGTTGCTGCGACCGTGGGAGCCAAGGACAATGGCCGAGACGTTTTCTTCATCGGCGATTTCCAGAACTCTGGACCTGGGCCCTTTAGATCGGTGCGTTTGTTTTTTCTGTTTCGTTCTTTTCAGGTCCCAATTCCTGCTTGGCGGAAAGTTGCGATTGGCTCTGCTTTTCGGCGTTGACTTCCTCGCCTTGAGCCAATGGTGCATTCTCATCCACTTCTTCAATCTGCATACCGCAGCAGTGAGAACTTTGTGTTCCAAACAAACGCGCGAACAATCCTTTATTCTTTTTTTCCCCTGTCATAACGACTCCTTTGTCGAATCTGAGGTAATTGCTCAAAAAGGCCGGGCAAACCCCCAAATTACCTCTGCCTCTGGATTCCCGCCTGCGCGGGAATGACTGAAATGGCACGTTCTCTCAAGCTCGTCATGCCCGCGAAGCCTGTCCTCGTGCAGATGCAGACGGGGAGCGGGCATCCAGGTCATACTTGCCACAAGTTTTTGAGAAGTTACAATCTGAGTGATAAATCAACCCCGTCCCTCTGTTCGATCTGGCCGGAGAACCAAAAGATTCTTTTCCGACCCGGCGTACGCTCACGAGGTGCTCCGTTGACCATTCATCGCGGTTTGCAGCGTTTCCACCGGATGCCGGACCGGGATGTCGTCCATGTGCTGGAACTGCAGGCGGCAGCTCAGGCATTCGGTGATGATGGTTTCCGGCTGAAGCGCCCGGATTTTGCCCATTAGCGGCGCGCCCAGTTCCAGGCTTGGCTGATGGAACTGCTTCTTGTAGCCCATGATCCCGGCCATGCCACAGCAGTTCAAGGTTCCGGTGAGCGGAACAACGGACAGCTCGGGGATGTTTTTCAACAAATCCAAAAACGGATATCCGATCTTCTGTTCCCGGAGGTGGCAGGGCGGATAGTAGACCGCCCGCCCGGGAACGGGATGCGCCATTTCCGGGGTTCGGCCCTCCATGGCCAGGGCTGCCAGATATTCACCGAGATCAAAGGCATGTTCGCCCACGGTGATGCGCTGGAGCGGATCAAGGCAGGAAAATGGGCCCTCGTCCCGCAGAATAGGTCCGTAAGTGGCCCGGTGCAGGACCACCATGTTCCCTTCTCTCGGCCCGTTGACCCCCATGCCCGCGGGAATGCGCAGGGTCGTCGCGTCCGCGCCGGCCTGCTGCTGATACGCTTCGGAGTAATATGCCCCGTCCCGCAAAAGATGCTTGAAAAAATACCCGCAGGTTGGGCAGGAGCAGACCACGTCAAATCCCTCGGCCACATGCTCCGCCATCCATTGCAGGTTGCGCGAGACCAGCTTCAGGGCCATGTCCCGGTCCCCTTCCAGCAGGGGCGGCATGCCGCAGCATTCGCCGTCCGGATCATGCACGGACGAGACCACGTGTACCCCGAAGGCTTCCAGGACCTCAACCGTGGCCCGGGCCACCTCGGGAAACAGAAAGCGGGCCGTGCAGCCCGGGAAATAGACCGCCTTGCGCGCTTGATGATCCGTGTTCTGCCCCACCCTGGGTGAACGCTTCCGCACCCAATGGTCGAAGTTTTCCCGGGGCACCGCCGGCATGGTTCGATCCGCGTGGATGCCCAGGATTTGCTTGATCAGGGAGGAGGTGAGAGGATTGCCGACCATCACATTGCTCAACCGCGGAAACGCTCCGCACAGTTTGCCGATCCGGCCCACATCCTGCATGGCCCGCACGCTGAAGGGCAACCTGTCCCGTGCGGCGTAAGCCGCCTTGGCGGTCATGATCTCACGCCGGATATTGACGCAGGGACAAAGCCCGCAAAGGTTGCACAGGTCGGACAGCCGCTTCAATTCATCTTTTGTCGCTTTCTCGCCGTGCTCGCGCTTGCGGTCGTGCAGACGGAACAGTTCCGGCAGGAAGAGGCAGGCGTCCTCAATGAAATGTCGACAATCCTCGCAGGAGCCACAGGCCGTGACCACTTTTTGGATCAGTTTTTCCGGTGTTTCTTGTGACATGGACAGACAAATCCTTTATATTTACCAAATCATATCACGTTTGGTGAAGAGATCGCATAATTGCTCAAAAAAAGTGGCAAGCATGACCTGGATGCCCGTTCCCCGTCTGCACGAGGACAGGCTTCGCGGGCATGACGAGCTTGAGAGGACGTGCCATTTCAAGGCATTCCCGCGCAGGCGGGAATCCAGAGGCAATAGGGCCTTCAGGCAATGCCTAGCCTTTTTAAGCAGTTACGAGATCGCTCCAAAAGCTCGCCATGATGCAAAGCTGTTGCCGCTTACCAAAAACGGACCATCTTCCAGTTTCCTTGTCAAATCAGACTGAAGACAAAGCCGGCAAAAACAGCCAACAGCAATACCGTCGCCACGAACACACAGACCAATCGGCGTTTGAATATGGCCGACAAGAGGGTCACCTCCGGAATGCTGGCCCCCGCACCGCCGATGATCAGGGCCATCACCGCACCCAGTCCCATGCCCTGATCCAGGAGTACCGTGCTGATCGGCAGGATGGTTGCCACGCGGATATACATGGGCACGCCGATGACGGCGGCCACGGGAATGGCCAATGGATTGTCCTCCCCGGCCACGCGCACGATCCATTCCTGGGGAATGACACCATGAATCAAGGCCCCGATGGCCGCGCCAACCAGCAACCAGGGGAAAATTCCTCGAAAAACGGTCAATGCACCTTGCAGGGCCTTTTTAAACCGAGCCCCCGTTGTGCGGGGGCCGACAACACAGTCGCAATCGACCTGGCCGGTCGTCTTGAGGCGAACATTCTTGACGTCCGCGGCCAGGCCCATGCGGTCCCACCAGAAACCGACCAGGACCGAAGCCGGAAAAACCAGGACAACGTAGATCAATGTCGTTTGCCAGCCCATCAATCCGAGCAGCATCAGCAGAATGATCGGATTGAGCAGGGGGGAGGCAATCAAGAAAGACATGGCCGCGCCAAAGGGCACTCCGCCCTTGAGCATTCCCAGCAAAATGGGAATGGTGGAACAGGAGCAGAAGGGCGTCAACGCCCCGAAGCCCGCGCCCATGGCATTTACCACGAGCCGATTTTTTCCGTGACCCAAAACGCGTTGAATGGACTTTGGAGGAATATATTCCAGCAACAAGCCCACCAGAAAGGAAATCCCGATAAAGAGCAGGATCAGTTCCGCCGAGAGAAACAGAAAAAAACGCCCTGTTTCCAAGAGGGTTGAGGCTAGCATCTCGCCTCTTTTTGGCGCTGTTCGTCATGAGCCTCGATCAAGGCTTCGGTGGTCTCGCGCCAGGCGTCGACAGCCACTTCGTAGGCCTGCCTGCCCTTGTCCGTCAGCGTGTAGACCTTGCGTTCCCGTCCGGACACCTTCGATTTTTCAAAGGTGACGTAACCACCCTGGACGAATTCTTTGAGCACCGGATAAATCGCCGCTTCCGAGGGGGAGCAGCAATCCCGCGTCAGACTGGCGATCTGCCTGGCGATAGCGTATCCGTGCGCGGGATTGGTGTATAAAACCCGCAAAATGAAAAAGCGGGACAACCCCATCTTCAACAATCCGTTCCAATACCGAGGGTCCAAATACTGATCCGACGACATGTTTCCCCCATATATAAAGACCTAATGCATAGATAGAAAATACATAGAGCCATACGGGGTGTCAACAGGTCGAAAGCACTGAAACCGGGCCATCGGTTCGCTCAGTCATGCCCTTAGCACTACAGCGAAACTTCATGCTTTGATCAGCAAGACGCTCTGATTGTAACCCACGGAACACACGGAAGGGCACGGAAAACCTGGAAACGAGGGCATCTTGCCCTCGGCATTTTCAAGCGTTTTCCGCAAATTTTCTTTGTAGTGACAGGAAGCTATAAGGTCTAGATGTACCGTTTTTTGTTTTTGCCCCGCCCGCGCTTCAACGCCCGGAAGGACGAGGAACACGTCTGTGTTTTAGGCGAAGGAGTCAGGAGTTAGAATTCAGAATTCAGGAGTCAGGATTCAAGAGTCAGAAGTCAGAGGCGGAAATTGGAATTTTAGGAGAGCTGTGAATCGAGATTAATGAACCAGATGAGGAGGTTTGAATGAAAATCGAAATGTTGGGATCGTGTTGCGCCAAGTGTTCGGAAGTGGAACGGATCGTCAGGGAGGCCGTGGCCGAGTCCGGCAAGGCCGTTGAGGTGGAGAAGGTCATGGAATGCAGGAATTCATGAAGCACGGAGTCTTCAGCACCCCGGCCGGAATCGTGGATGACCAGGCCAAGGCCGTGGCAAGGTTCCGGGCAAGAAGGACGTGGAGGGCTGGATCGTCGTCGCGCCGACGATCCGCAGAACATGTGGGCTTTCGACGAAGGCCGACACGGCAGGGAACAGCAGCAGGCAGGCAAGCGATTGGAGCAAGCGCTTCACGTTTCGCGGGCACAGGCTCGCGGGTGTATCGTTCTCATGATTCCATGACTCCTCGGAGGCACAAACCCAGTTCTTCGTCATTGATCGGGCAGGCGACCAAGGTCAGAAGATGCGAGCGCAAGGCCT
>SKYX01000197.1 GCA_007127655.1 Desulfonatronum sp. | reverse complement strand
GGGATTGCTCTTCACCCAGGCTATCGAGTTGATTCTGAAAGAGGTCAGTGCAAAAAGTCCTTTGGACAAAACCAAATGCCTTGTGGACTTCCGGCAACATATTGTTTTTACTGGCCATTGGCCACTAGCCACTCATCACTGACCACTGCTTGGTGCAATAAACACTTTTTGCACCAAGCTCATCCAGGGGCAGAGGCAATTTGGGGGTTTGCCCGGGCTTTTTGAGCAATTACAAAAAAAACTTGGTTGTGTGTGATTCGAGTCGAAAAGCAAACCGTCGAGGCCTCACTTTTCCTCCAGCTCCGGCTTGGTACTTGGATCATCTTCAGCGGGCTTGAGAATGTCTTCAAAAAAAGAATAGATTTTGGTTCGGATGTCCGCCGGAGTGCTGTCCAGACAAAAACCAAGTTCCGTGGTAATTAGATGCAAAGCTTGTTCCAGTAGACGTCGCTCTCCGAAGGACAGTTCCTTGTCCTTGCCGATCAGGATCAGTTCCTTGAGAACATACGCGACATCCTGAAGGTTTTCGCTTTTGAGTTTTTCGGAGTATTCCCGGTACCTGCGGTTCCAGTTTTGGCCTGTGTACCCGGTAAAGTCGGATCGGTCCCGGATGTATTCCAACATGCCTTGGCCTTGTTCGCTGGTGCATAGGGCGCGAAGGCCGACGTTCGCGGCGTTGTGCACGGGAACCATGACCATGACATTGTTGTTCAAGATACGAATAATGTACAGGTTGGTCAGGCAGCCGCCGATTTCCTGACTTTCGATTTTCTCGATTTTTCCAACACCTTGTGCCGGGTATACTACCAAGTCGTTAACCGAGAACACGTTCATCACTCCTGATATGAGGTACTGATCGAGAATAATCCCTTAATGACTTTTTTCACAATATCCTGAAGTCGACGAAGAGTCCATGGTTTTTTCTCATGAGAAAACAAAAGGGGGTCAGTCGGCTTGAGACAGTGATCGGCTACTTCGTTGACTGCCGTGTAATTCCTGCATTCCCATGGCCAACCCCTTGGCGCAAAATGTTGTGATCGCCGTGATCGCCGCCGTCAGTGTCCCGGAAAGGGTGGCCAGCCCCTCCGCGTGAAAGGGGCGCAAGACATACCCCGCCGGATCGTGGCCGGATGGAGGGCGGCCTATGCCGATGCGCAGCCTGGGGAAAGCGTTTGTCCCCAGGGATTGGACGATGGATAATATCCCCTTGTGCCCAGCGGCACCCCCTCCCATTTTAAAGCGCAGGGTCCCGGGAGGGAGGTCGAGTTCATCATGGACCACGAGGATGTGCTCAGCGGGGATGCGGTACCACCGGGCCAGCGGCCCCACAGCGTCTCCACTGCGATTCATGTAGGTCAAGGGTTTGACGGCCAACCAAGTTGATCCATTACTCTCTCCTCGAAAGAGTTCACACTTCCCCACCGGAGCCTTTACAGCTCTCCAGCCGCCTGAAGAATCAGAAAAAAGAGCATCCAGGGCCAAAAAACCCATGTTGTGCGGTGTGCGCTCGTATTCCGGCCCGGGATTGCCCAGACCAACTATGAGCCCGTGAAAGCCTCGGCTTTGCATGTTGCGCTAAGGGGAAAAGGAGAGAAATGTTTGCGAGCGGCATTACCCGTGGGAAGCGTAGCGTTAACCGAAAATCGTTTGGCGTGACGATAAGTGCCGGAACAGCAGAGGACGGCGATACCCGGAGAGAAAAAAACACCTTGGCCAAAGGATGATACGTTCGGCCAAGGCGGGAGAAAGATTACTCGCTTTTATCCGTTTCGCCTTCCTCGGTTTCGGAATCGTCGGCCGAGGGGCTGACAACGCCGACAACCGCGAAGTTGTCTTCAAATACGAACTCCACGTTATCGGGGAGCTTCAGGTCCTGAACGTGCACGTTGTGGTTGATTTCCAACGCTGTGACGTCGATGACGATCTTTTCAGGAATGGACATCGGCAGTCCGACAACTTCGAGTTCGTCCCGAAAGATTTCCAGCATCCCACCGAGGACAACACCTTTGGGTTTGCCGGTGACTTCAACGGGAATGTAAACGTTGATTTTCTTGGCCAAGTCCACTCCGAAGAAGTCGACATGGGTGATGGTGCCTTTGACGGGATGGTGCTGGATATCGCGAATGATTGCAGGATGTTGCTGGAGTTCGCCGTCCTGCTTGACTTCCAGTTGAAAGACCTGCGAAAGCCCGACCTTGTTGTACAGCTTTTGAAGCGGTGTCCGCTCAGCGGAAAAGAGCACGTTCGCTCCTTGGGCATTGTAAAAAATGCCCGGTACAAAAGCCTTGTTACGCAGCCTGCGACATTGCCCCGTACCGGTTTCAGAGCGGACGTCGACGCTAAGGGTTGATTGATTGGACATGCCTGTATCTCCTTAAGGGAATTGATTAGACAAAAAGGACGCTGACCGAGGATTCGGTGTGGATGTTGTGCACCGCCTTGGCCAGGATGCTGGCCACGGACAGTGCATGGATCTTGTCGCAGGCTTGGGCCTCGCTTTTCAAGGGAATCGTGTCCGTGACGTAAACTTGGCTGAAGGCCGAATCCTGCAAGCGCTTCACGGCGGGACCGGAAAGAACCCCATGCGTGGCGCAGGCCACGACGCTTTTTGCGCCCTTGTCCATGAGCACCTTGGCGGCCTGGACCATGGTCCCGGCGGTGTCGATCATGTCGTCGAGCACCACCGCGACCTTGTTTTCCACGTCGCCGATGACGTTCATGGCTTCAGCCTGGTTGGGGCAGACTCGACGTTTATCAATGATGGCCAAGCTCGCGCAAAGGCGTTTGGCATAGGCCCGGGCCCGCTCCGTACCGCCGGCGTCGGGTGAAACGATAACCAGGTCATCGGGACCGTCGGTCAATTTCTTGATATTGTCGAGCAGAATCGGGGCCGCGTAGAGATTGTCCACGGGTATGTTGAAAAAGCCCTGAATTTGCCCAGCATGGAGATCGATGGTCAACAGGCGATGCACGCCGGCCACGGTCAGAAAGTCGGCCACGAGCTTCGCGCTGATGGGCGCACGGGGGACCACCTTGCGGTCTTGCCGGGCGTAGCCGTAATACGGAATCACGGCGGTAACCCGCTTGGCACTGGCTCGCTTCAGAGCGTCCAGCACAAGGCAAAGTTCCATCAGGTTGTAGTTGACCGGGGCGCAGGTGGGTTGCACGACGAAAACATCGTCTCCGCGGACGTTGTCGCCGATCTCGACGCGAATCTCTCCGTCGCTGAATGTTTCAACCAGGCAAGGCGTCAACCTTGTGCCCAGGTGGTCACAGATGGCCTTGGCCAGGGGGGGGTTCGCGGAACCGGACAGGATTTTCATTTCGCCATGGAGAGCCATGAAGAGATTCCTTAGAATAAATGGCTGGGGTGGGAGGATTCGAACCTCCGAGTGCGGATTCCAAAGACCCGTGCCTTACCGCTTGGCGACACCCCAATTGATCATTTTGCCGAGTTACGAGGGCTAGAGAGGATAGACATACGTAGGAATGTCCAACTCCCGGACGCGGCCGGCCGCTTTCTCCGCCTGGGTGGATGCGCGGAACACGGCGAACAAGCTTGCTCCACTTCCACTCATGATCGCACCGCTGGCACCGCAGGACAAGAGCGTTTCTTTGACGAGCCGCAATTGAGGGTGCATTGCGAATACCGGCAACTCAAAGCTGTTGTGAAAGACGGAAATTGGCAAAGCGGAGAACATATCCGGAGCGATTTGCGGTGTCAAGGGAAAGGGGGGCGATGTTTTTCCCAAGCACGTCGTGTCCCAGGCCTTGTAGGCCCAAGCCGTGGAAACGTGGACGCGGGGGCAGGCCAATACCACGGTCAGGCCGTCAAAAGGAAGGTGGACCGGAGTCAAGCGATCGCCTCGTCCGGTGGCCCATGCCGGGCGGTTGAGCAAAAAAAACGGGACATCCGCTCCAAGGTCGCCCGCCAAGGAAAGAAGGTCGGCGTCGTTCAAGCGGTAAGCATCGGCTCTGTCGTTCAGGTATTTCAGGAAGGCCGCCGCGTCGCTGCTGCCGCCACCGAGTCCGGCGCCCATGGGGATGTCTTTTTGCAGGTGAACGTTCACGTTCGGGCGAAAACCCGTTGCTCTTCCAAAATACTCAGAACACCTGGCGAGGATGTTCTCTTCGTGAGGCACCGCATCCTCGGAGCAGGTCAGCGTCAATCCGGTACCGATCGCGCCCTGGGTGACGGTCAAAACGTCGTGCGGGGTCGGCAGAGGCAGGAACAACGTCGCCAAGTCGTGGTATCCATCGTCCCGAAGACCGAGGATGTCCAAAAAAATATTTACTTTGCAGCCCGCGAGCAGTCTCGTCGGTAAAATATGAGGCGTGGACATGTTCATTGTGTTCAATCTCACTTAGACGATCCACGGACAAATCACAATAAAAAAAGGGCGGCGCGCCGAAGCGCCGCCCTTTTGAGGTTGCTTGAAGCGAGAGAGGCTATTCCAGGGGGATGGTCCGGAAGATGGTCTGGGCCTGTCGGCGGATAAGCAGCATGATCACGCCTTTTTCCGCGGCGTCTTCACGCAGGACCCGTTGAAAGTCGTCTATGGAGTTGACGGGCTGCTGGTTGGCTTCCATGACAATGTCACCGGCGCGAACATCGGCGCGAGCGGCTTCGGATTCGACCTCCACGGCGGTGACCAGCAGGCCTTGCGGGCGGGTCATGCCCATGGCCCTGGCCTCACGCTCGTCAATCGGGCGCAGGGAAATGCCCAAGGATGTTTCCTGGTCCTCACTTGGGGACGGCGTACCTCGCTGAGCCAGGCGCTCAGTATCCCGGGTGCCCAGGGTGACGGTGAAGGACTGCTTTTTGCCTTGACGCATCACCTCGACCTTCACTGATTCCCCCGGAGTCTGTTGGGCCACGACCCGCAGCAGAGAACTGGAGTCCACTACCACTTGCCCGTTGATGGAAACCACCACGTCCCCGGAACGCAGACCGGCCTGCTCCGCTGGTTCGCCTTGAATCACCTCAGCGATCAGCGCACCTTGGGTGGACTTCAGGCCCAGGGCCCGGGCCGAGTTGTCGTCCAGATCTTGAATGGTCACGCCCAACCATCCACGTTGGACCATCTTATTTTCCTGCAACTGGGTGATGATCCCGCGGGCCATGTTGCTGGGAATGGCAAAACCAATGCCCTGACCCGAGGCGACGATGGCCGTGTTGATTCCGATCACCCGGCCCTGCATGTCCAGCAACGGACCGCCGCTGTTGCCAGGGTTGATGGATGCGTCGGTCTGGATGAAGTCGTCGTACGGGCCGGAGCCGATGATTCGGCCCTTGGCGCTGACGATCCCGGCGGTCACTGTATGGGCCAAGCCAAAGGGGTTTCCAATGGCAACGACCCACTGACCAACCTTGGCCTGGTCCGAATCTCCGAACTCAAGAACGGGCAGGGGGCGATCCGCCTCGATTTTCAGCAGGGCCAAGTCCGTCTCTGCGTCCCGTCCGACCACTTCGGCCGTGTAGGAGGTGTCGTTGTCCAACAGGTTGACCGTGATTTCTGTAGCGTCGCGGATCACATGGTTGTTGGTTACGATGTAACCGTCAGCGGAGATGATGAACCCGGACCCCAGGGACTGGGAACGTCTGGTTGGAGCCTGATCCCCGAAAAACCGCTCGAACTGCTCAAAAAAATCGTCAAAAGGCCCACCGCGGCGTTGAAACGGAGAAAAAAACTGCCGCATGGGGTTCTCACCGGACACAACCCGCACGGAACTGATGTTCACCACTGCTGGCGCGGATTTTTCAGCCAAGTCGGTGAATTCGGGAAGGCGGGCGTGGGCGTGTGCGGAAATGAAAAAAACTAGGAACAAACAGGAAATTGAGTGTAAATATGTCTTCATAATTATGCTCCATGAAGGAAAAAAATGTTCGTCTGGGGTTAAAAACAATGGAGTCGACTGTTTAATCGGAGCCAGACTCCGGAGCAGTTGCTCTACTGCCTACCTGAGTGGAAACCGATATCCCCCCCGCCGTGGCCCAAACTCTAGCCCCTTGTGTAGCATCTGCCAGGGTGAGAATGGTCTCCGCGATGCCGGCGCTGTTCGTCGTGACTGCTGTGAGTCCAAGATTGCCATTATTGGTACTGAAAAGAACGGTTATTGCCGGTGCCGGGAATCCACGAGTGTCCGTGACCGTGGCCCGAATGCGCCAAGCTTGCGAGACACCTCCACCGGATTGGCTGAAAGCTTCCAGCCGAATATCTCCAATGACAACGCCATCCCCGACCCTGATGGTCGTCGTGGCCCGTGCGCCGCTGGCAAAGGAGGCCTCCACGATATC
>SKYX01000284.1 GCA_007127655.1 Desulfonatronum sp. | reverse complement strand
GTGGTCATGGTCGTCTCTTGGTGGTCATTAGGGTGGCGGGAAAGAGTCTTCGTCCGTTCCCTCCGGTGGTGGCCATCCTTCCCAAGCTTTCCGAAGTCCGTCAAGTTGCTCCTGGTTCAAGAGCATCGAAGTCGCGATCGAAATCGAAATCGGAAAGTACGTGCTTCACTTCGTGCGTGAGAATCGAGAGAACAAATCTGCCCTGGGAAAGCTGTCGTCCGGGGATTGATCTTTTTGGAGACTGCTGTCACCTTGTCAGAAAGTTGGTTCCATAACGGACGGCCCCGGGATGACGAGGGTGTCCGTCAAACCAAGGAGGGCGCATCATGAAGAAGACCACCATCATTACCAGCCTGGCTCTGGGAGGATTTTTACTGTTCGCCGGCACGGCTGCTGTTTCCGCTGTAGCCCTGGACGGGGAGAAGCTCTATCAGGAGCGGTGTTCCCAGTGTCACGGACTGGGGCGGGTGGAACGGGCCACCAAGGACCAAGCCGGTTGGGAAACCACGGTGGACCGGATGATCGGCAAGCGGGCCGGACTGCTCAACGCCGAGGAGCGGGACGCCGTGGTGGAATATTTGGCCAACCGGTAGGGCGGTTGCGTGAACAAGAACGTCGGGAATACGGCCGTTGTCGCCTTGGCGACGACGGCCGTGCTGTTTTGGCTGGGGGCACTCCCTGGTTTGGCATTTGATCAGGCGGACCTGGAGGGACTGCTGCTCACGCGGTCCTGTCCGGGATGCGACCTCAGCCGGGCGGATTTGGGCAAAGCCGATCTGACCAGGGCTGATCTGTGGGGCGCGGATTTGAGGTTCGCGAATTTGGCGGAGGCCAATCTGCTTGAAGCGGATTTGCGCGAAGCCGACTTGCACGGGGCCGACCTCCATATGGCCAACCTGATCCGGGTCGATCTCAAGGCCGCGGACTTGACCACCGCGGACGCTACCGGCGCCAATTTGTACAGGGCGGTGCTTGCCGGAGCCGACCTGAACGAAGCCGTCCTGTTCAAGGCCAACTTGCACAGGGCGGACCTGAAGAACACGCGACTGGTTCGCGCCAACCTGTTCCTGGCGGACCTGAGTCGGGCCGATCTGAGAGGGGCCGAGATCGACGGCGTGGAATGGAACGGAGCCAACCTGATCGGCGCCGTGTGGATCGATGGGCGGACGTGCGGTGCCGGTTCCAGAGGCCAGTGCAAGGTGGACTGAAAAAAGAACGTACCCTGGAACCGGGCCGGGGTGCCTCTTCTCTGCGTCAGGTGATCAATGACCGTGGTGGCCCGCCGGAGCCGGTGAGTCGCTCCATTGCTCCAGCCATTTCCGCATCTGGTCGATTTCCCGGTTTTGAGCGGCGATGATTTCTTCGGCCAGAGTCCGCACTTCGTCGCGCTCGGTCAGATTTTTGTCCAGAACATCCCGGGCCATATGCACGGCGGCGAGGTGATGTTCAATCATGTCCTCCAGAAAGACGATGTCCGCTTCCTCCGCGGACAAACCTTCAATGTCCCGCATCATGGGCTGATAGGCCGCCTGCGTGGCCGCGCCGGGATGCCACTGCTTGATCCACTGGCGCATCTTGGCGATTTCCTCTGTCTGCGCGTCAATGACCTCCTTGGCGAAGTCGCGGAGTTCCTGGCGTTCCGTGACGGCCAGAATCTGCCTGGCGCTGTCCACGGCCTCCTGATGGTGAGGGGTCATTTCCACAAGAAATTCCAACTCGCTGTCCACCTGATGTTGATGCCCATGCTCCGCGGCATCCGCCGGGCCGAGCGAACCGGCCATGAACAGCATGCCCAGCATTGCAAGGGGCATCCAGAACGTCATGAGACTTCGTGCTTTCATCCTCGTTTCTCCTTGTCGTGATTAAACTTCATTTCAACGGGGCAGGCGAGACCCCGTCTGCCCCGTTGAAAATGGTCGATTACGGTTTGATGTAGTATTGTCTGGACTTGTTGGCCACACCATGGATGTCATCCAGGGTGTGGCAGTTCTGGCAGCGCAGTTGGAGCAGGAAGCTGGCTCCGGCCCGGTGCTTGTCCGGGCTGGTCAGGTGCTGCAGGCTGACCTGGCCGGGGAGATACAGGGCGGATTTCAGTGGCTCGATCCCGGCCCAGTCCACGGAGGAAACGTCGTCCACCATGATTGCCTTGATGTCGGCGTGGGATTCCGCGTTGCCCAAGGTGTAGGGAAAGGAGATGTGGTGCCACAGCCTTCCGGCGGAAATGTCATGCACGGCAAAGGCCATGTTATAGACGGTCTCGTCCAGCAGACCGGCCAGATCCACGTCGTCCACCAGCTCGAAGCCGGTGCTCAGGTCGCGGTGCAGGGTGAGGTTCCAGATGTTGTTCAGATAGTCGAACTCCCGTTCCGAGACGATGTCGTGCTGGCTTGAATCATAGATGAATCCGACGCTACGGGTGACCAGCGCGCCGGGTTCCATCTTGGCGACGATGTCGTCCAGCATGGCAGTGGCTTCTTCCGGGGTGCGCACGCCGAGCTGGTCGGCCCAGTATTCTTCCCAGCCGGGCCGGAAGTTCGGGCGTTCCAGACCATTGGCCAGGTAGAGCAGGTAGAGCACGTCCACGGCATTGGTCTTGTCCACCGGGTCGAAATCCAGGTCCTGGTAGATGACCTTCAAGGGCATGAAGTCCAGGCTGGTGATGGCCGCGAGCTGTTCCCTGCTCTTGATCAGCCTGCCCGATTCATCGGCCAGAAAGTAGTTGCCGAAGGACACCTTGTCCGGGTTGAACACGAATCGCGGCAGTCCCGCGTCCTTCCATTCCCCAATGTGCAGCGGCTGGTCTTCGCGTTGCCGGTCCCCGCGTTCGCGGACCCAGTTGGTCGGCGGCGAGCCCAGGGAGTCGCGCTTGCGTCCGTTGTAGATGCTTCCGAACTTGCCCTTGCTGATGTAGGTGTCCTCGGCATAGCCCATGGGGCCGCTCCGGCCTCCGCGCCAGTGCCACATGTCCAGACCGAAGGCATCCACGTCCGCGTCCGTCTCGGCCAAAACGTAATGCCGGGAGTCGCCGAGGGTTTCGGGCATGCTCCGCAAGTCCACGTGGCAGGCCGCGTAGCACCCGGTATTGGCAAAGCCCTTGATGGGGCGGCGCGGGTCTTCGAACATGATGCTCAGCCGGTCCTCGTCAATGCCCTGTTCCCCGCGCAGACGCTCCCATTTTTCGCCGTCATACCCCACCAGATCGTGGAACTGGCCCGCGAATTCCTTGGAACTTTCCCAGCGGAAGTTCAGGGCGATCCGCTCCTGGTCCATGGCCGCCCGGACTTCCACGCCGAGCACCGGAGCATCCGGGTCGGTGATCACGGCCCGGTCGCCGACCATGAGCTTATGGGGGTCTTCGCACCCGGAAAGAACTCCGACAAGAAACAGACTGGTTAAAACGGTCAGTATCTTTTTCACGGAAGTCATGGATAAAGCCTCCTCTTTGGTGTTGATCATCCATCCGCCAATACGGTCCAATTGCCGCCGTGCCATCAAGGCCGAACAGAGGCCTGTCATCCTCTGGCCACGCCTTCTTCGGGCAGGGAAACGGCCATGGCCTCCGGTTCTTCCGTGAACGCCGGCGCGGCCCTGGGCCCCTCGGCTTCCGCGTGCCGGGGCGCCTGATCCAGGGAGAGAAATCGCTCTCCGAACATGTACAGCAGGATTGCGGCAGCCATTGTCCCGACCATCAGCCCCCACTCGGCGGGAGTGCTGGTATAGGCGGCCGTGGTCCCATCGATGGATTGGCGGAGTTGTCCGGCAAGCACGAAAATATGCTTGTCCACGTACATGCCGATCAGCACCAGCAGCCCGGCCAGTTCAATGGCGCTGCTTTTGCGCTTAGTGCGGGTTAGCAGCAACAGAAAGGGGACAAGGATACCCACACCCAGAAAAAGCACCCAGAACTGCAGGCCGTAAGGCGAGGCAATGATGAAAAACGTGTCCGGAACCTTGACGTAGACCGAGGCGATCAGCCGCCAGACGGTGAACACCAGTCCGATGCCCAGGAGTACGGTCAGGATGGTTCCCAACTCCCGGAGGGCCTGCTGTAGGTCCTCGCCCATGGGCTTGCCGTTCAGGGAGTAGGTCAGAATGGTCATGAAAATCATGGCCGCGATTCCGGAAATCACCGCGGAAAAGACGAACCAGACCGGGGTGCCGCTGCCGAACCACAGGGTGCGGTCCAGAATCACCGAGAAAATGCCGCCCAGGATGCTTGTGGCTACCACCGCGGCGATCAGCGTGATCACGGAAAAGGTGTAGGCCATCCGCGCGTGGCCCTTGTGGATGGCCCAGAATTCCGAAAGCAGCAGGACGAGATAGACCCCGTAAACCGTGCCCATCCACCACAACGGGGAACTCAGGCTGGGGTAGAGGATGAAGTGGTGCATCCTGCTGAACTGCCCCAGGTCCATGGCCAGCATGGCCAGGGCCGGGACCAGAAAGGACACGGCCAGAAAGTGGGCCCGCTTCTGAAGCAGTTGAAAGCGCTTGATGTTCAGCAGTTCAAAGAAGTTGGCGGTCAGGCAAAGTCCGCTGGCGGCCAGGGCCAGAAAGACGTACCCGGCAATGATCACGTTCCAGGGCACCTGGTCCGAGGAGCCGAACACCTCCTGGCCCTTGAGCTGGATTTGCACGGCGCTGAACACGCCCAGGGCCAGCAGCGCCAGGCATGCGAAGAGCAACAGGTAAATCAGCGCGCTTTTGCGCGGTTGCGTTTCCGTGTTGGGCATGGCCTAGACCCTCCTTTCGGTTTTGGGCAGTCCGTAAAAAATCTGCGGGCGGGTCAATTTTTCCGGCAGCAGTTGGATGCCCTTGCGCTCGAAGATCACCCTGGAGACGTCGCTGCGCGGGTCGTTCAGGTCGCCGAAATATCGGGCGTCCGCCGGACAGGCCTCGGTGCAGGCCGTGGTGATGTTCCCGGCATCGATCCGGTGTTGGCAGAAGGTGCATTTCAGGACCACGCCGCCCGGGTAGCTCCCGCCGGCCGGGTGCGCTCTGCCATGCGAGAAGGGAGGCTGCTTGTTGAAGTGCCGAACCTGGTACGGACAGGCCTGCATGCAGTACTTGCAGCCGATGCACCGCTTCAGGTCCTGAACTACGATCCCATCGGGCCGCTTGTAGGTGGCCTGCACCGGACAGACCGGAACGCAGGCCGGATCTTCGCAGTGCATGCACTGCATGGGCTGAAAATGGGTGTCCAGGTAGGCGGCCCGTGGCTTCTCCATGGCCATCACGTTGATGTAGCCGATGCCCCGCGGGGTGTTGTTCTCCCGGATGCAGGCCACGGTGCAGGCGTTGCACCCCACGCACTTCTCCAGGTCGATGAACATGCCGTAGCGCGGGGTGTCGCCGGTTTTGAGAATCGCGGGCAAGGGCACCTGTACGCCGGCCTGAAGCACTGCCAGGGGCGTCAGACCGACAGCGCCGGAGACCCCCACGACTCCAGCCAGACGAATGAAAGTCCTGCGGGAAAAATCCATATGATCCCTCCTCGTTGGGGTTGAGAGTAGAAATGTCGTCAGAGTCAGGGCACGTTGAGGTGGGGTTGGGTGTTGCCTCGTCGAAGAGGGATCAAGGCATGCGGAACAACAAGCTGGTCAGGTCTGGAGCGTGCCGGGAAGAGAGATTCAGCAAAGCTGTTTTCCGCTGGAGTCCAGGCTGAGCGAGGTCAGAGAGTCCGCCGCCTTGGCAAGGGAATCAGGCGTGCTCAGGGGGGAAGCCGGCGGGACTCATGAATACGTCGGGCGGGGACAAGAAGGATACGGAAGGAGAAGAAAGAGAATGCGGAGAGAAAAAGGCGATCTCGGCAACGTGGGACGTGCAAAAAGACAGGCAGTGCAGACACGTACAGGCTCTGGTCATGCAGGGGGCAGGGGGCGCGTCCTGGATTGGCGAGGAGTAACAAGCGGAATCGGACAAGTCTGAGAGACCAAAGTCCATGGCAATACAATCGAAACCGCTTACGGCGAACAACATTCCGAGCAGAACGACGAGTGACAGGATTTTTCTTTGGATTATTGACATAGAAAAATGCTATGTTCGTGAACAGGGTTTGTCAAATAAAAGTTCAAAATTCATGTTTTTTGACATGCGGCTCTCGGCGCGGTACGTTTGATAAATGCGTGTGCTGCTTACAAGGGTACTTGTTTTGGCCGTTCTGCTGACGACCTCTTTTGCCGCAAGCGGGGCGGGGGCTGTTGTTTCGGCTTTGCTTCACCCTGCTGAGCTGGATTCCTGCTGCATGCCATTCAGCCCGGATGTCAGCCCTGATGAACCCGCGAACCCAACCCCATGCACGGAGCAGGGGTG
>SKYX01000088.1 GCA_007127655.1 Desulfonatronum sp. | reverse complement strand
CACTACAGCGAAACTTTGTTTTTCCTTCAGAAAATGTCCAGGATCGGCCCACGGAATACACGGAAAAACACGGAATTTTTGGGTTGCGTGTGCGTCACAACCACTTTATCCGAGAAATATTCGCAACAATGCCGCCAATAATCGGGGTTTCTTTTCCCGTGATCCCCGTGTGCCCCGTGGTTTAAACGTCTTGCCCTGACAATGAAAATGGAAGTTTCGCTGTAGAGATAATACAAAATATCACAAACAATTTGACACGAACTCCAAATTATCACAATTATGCCCCATGTCGCCTCATAACACGATCAGTCGGCTGCTGAAGATCAACCTGCCGGAAAACAGGTCAGCCTTTCTTTGGGGGCCGCGCAAGGTCGGGAAAACCACGCTGCTGCGCCGGCAGTTCGCCGATGCGTTCTGGATCGACTTGCTGGATTATGAACTGTTCCTGCTGCTGAACCGGGAGCCGACCCGGCTGCGCCGGATTCTGGACGCCCAGCCGTCGCAAACCGTGGTCATCGATGAAGTCCAGAAAATCCCTCACCTGATGGACGAAATCCATTGGCTCATGGAGAACCGGCAGTATCGCTTTCTCCTGTCCGGCTCCAGCGCCAGAAAGCTGAGGCGGGGCGGGGTCAACCTGCTGGGCGGACGGGCTTGGCGCTTCGAGCTGCATCCCTTGGTCTCTCCTGAACTGGGCGATTTTGACCTGGAAAAAGCCCTGGTTTGCGGATTCCTGCCCTCCCACTACCTGTCTCCGGACTGTCGCATGGACCTTCAGGCATACGTCCACGACTATCTGAAAGAAGAAATCCAGGCGGAAGCGTTGACCAGGAATCTTCCAGCTTTCTCTAAGTTTTTGCTGTCCGCGGCTGCGACCAACGGCATGCTCCTGAACTATTCCAATGCCGCTCGGGATGCGGGCGTGTCAGTGAAAACGATCCGGGAATACTATCAAATCCTGGAAGACACCCTGATCGGCAGGATTCTGCCGCCCTGGAGGAAGGCATCAAGCCGTCGGCTCATTGAAACGGCCAAGTTCTATTTCTTTGATGTCGGGCTGGTCTCGGCACTTTTGAACCGCTACAGCCTCAGCCCCGGGACAAGGGGATTCGGCAGGGCCTTTGAGCAGTTTATCCTTCAGGAATGCTGGGCCTACAGGCAATATAGCCGCAAAGGCTTTCCCATTTCGTTCTGGAGAACCGCCAGCGGCTCGGAGGTGGACATTATTCTGGGCGAAGCGGATGCGGCCATCGAGGTCAAGGCGGGAGAACATGCGGCAACACGGCGGCCCAAGGGACTGCATCTGTTCAATGAGGAGCACATGGCCCGAAAAAGCATCATCGTCTCCCGGGACAAACATCCAGAGAAAGTCACCGAGGAGATCACCGTGCTGCCCTGGCAACAATTCTGCGGGCGTCTTTGGAATGGAGATATCGTTTGACCCTGGAGGAATCTCCCTTCAGGCCGAACGGGAGCCCGCCGTGACGTGTGCGAAGTAATGAGGCGGTCTTTCACTTACGGACCAGAAGGAAAGCATGTCAAGCGTTTCCCGCAACCCTTCCAGGAGCCCGTCAGAGTCAGGAGAGGTCCCCGGCTACTCCCAGCGGGATGCAGTATTTTTGAGTCGGGAGCTTGGGGCTGCATTTTACGGGGTGTGGTTCATCCTTGTTCCGGCTATGATCATTTCGGTTCAACACGCAGTGACGCAGGCAAGCTCTGCACATAGTCCTTGATTTCATCGCGTACCCGGCGGTAGTGGGGCAAGGCTTCCTCTTCGTTTTGGGCGTGTTCGGCGAGTTTGGGTGGATCGTCAAAGCCAACGTGGAGCCGTTTTGTCTTGGCCGGAAAGAAAGGGCAGGTTTCCTGGGCATGTCCGCACAGGGTGATCACGTAATCGAATTCCTGCTCCGGCAATTCATCCACGGTCTTGGAGCGAAACCCGCTGATGTCCACCCCGGCTTCGGCCATCACCTTTACGGCCAGAGGATTGAGGCCGTGCCGTTCGATACCCGCTGAGTACGCGTCGAGGGATTCACTTTTCAGATGTCGTGCCCAGCCCTCAGCCATCTGGCTACGGCAGGAATTCCCCGTGCACAGAAACAGAATTTGCATGTTTGCCATGATGACCTCCTCGTTGATCTTGTTCGGAGATTGCGGGACTACCCCCAGAAATGACCGTAAATCATCCCGCTGATCGTGGCCATGACCACCACCAGGCTGACGAAGACCAGGGTCTTCTGGGTGCCCATGATGCTGCGGATGACCAGCATGTTCGGCAGGCTCAGGGCCGGGCCGGCCAGAAGCAGGGCCAGAGCCGGCCCCTTGCCCATTCCGCTGCCCAGGAGTCCTTGCAGGATGGGGACTTCGGTCAGTGTGGCAAAGTACATGAATGCTCCGGCAAACGCGGCAAAGAAATTCGCGCCCAGCGAATTACCGCCAACAGCCGCGCTGACCCAGGCCGAGGGGACCAGGCCTTCGGCTCCCGGACGTCCGAGGAGCAGGCCGGCAATCAGTACGCCGATGAAGAGCAGGGGCAGAATCTGCTTGGCAAAGATCCACGACGAGGAAAACCACTGGCCCAATTCGTCTTCGCGGGTGCTGATCACCACGGAGAGACCCACAAAGCCGACGACAAAGGCAATGGTCGGTTCGTGCGGAAAGAGCAGGGCCAGGACTGTCGTGGGCAGGGCGATCATGGCCATTCGGGACCAGGGCAGACCGTACCAGATGGGCAGAATCACGGCCAGGCCAATGGCGAAAAGGGAGGTCAACAACCATTTGTTGCTGTAGACGGCAAGCCATATTCCTGTGGATTCACCGGGGGCGCCCCAGTTGGCGAAAACCAGGATGCCGATCATGCTCATGAAATACAGCCCGGTTTGGGTGAGATTCCTCTTCGGCTCTTCCTCGGGCAATTCCGCCATTTTAGCGGCCTTGTCCGCCTCTTCCCGGCGATACAGCATGTGCATGATCAGGCCGATGACCACGGCAAAGAATATTGCACCCACGGCTCGGGCGATGCCCAGTTCCGGGCCGAGAATCTGGGCCGTGAGCACGATGGCCAGGATGTTGATGGCCGGACCGGAGTACAGAAAGGCCGTGGCCGGGCCGATGCCCGCGCCCATCCGGTAGATTCCGGCGAACAGGGGCAGAATGGTGCAGGAACAGACGGCCATGATCGAGCCGGAGCAGGATGCCACGCCGTAAGCGCAGGCCTTGTTGGCTTGCGGCCCCAGGTACTTGAGCACGGAGTTCTGGCTGACGAACACGCCGATGGCCCCGGCGATGAAAAAAGCCGGGATCAGGCAGAGCAGCACATGCTCCTGGGCATACCATCTGGCCAATTGCAGGGCCTCGTTGACCGCGTTGTCGAATCGGGGCACGCCCACGGGCAGGTAAAAAGTAGCTAAAAAAACTGCTACAATGATAGCCAAAGGCTTCCATTCGGTTTTCCAGTTCATAATCGTGCCTTGTTTGGCTGATGTGCAGGGTTGTGGGAGAGGGTGGGACGCATAGCAGCATGGAGGAATTGAACGTAATTAGAAATGCTTTTCCATTTCAAAATATTAAACATTCCAGCATTCCAGCATTCCAGCATTCCAGTATTCCAGAATTCCAGTATTCCAGAATTCCAGAATTCGAGAATTTATCATCCCGCCTTCGCCACATTCACCCCCAGCTGCTTCCAACGCATCAGAATATCCTGCTTGGACATGAAGCCTTCGTGTCGGAAGAGTTCCTTGCCGTCGGTATCGAAAAAAATCTGGGTGGGAATCATCCGGACGCTGAACTGGCGGCCCGCTTCCGGGTTCTTCCAGACATCAATGAAGTGCGTGGTGAAGACTTCGGTGTATTCGACTTTCAATTCCTGAAGGATCGGAGCCATCAACTTGCAGGGAAGACAATTGTCCGCGCCCAGATCCACCAGGCGGGGCACGGGCGAGGGGTTGCCGGGAAGCAGGCTCGGGTCCACGCCGTCACCGACGACATGGGCGGCGCGCTCTCCGAGACTTTGCAAATCAACGGCTGCCGTCTCATCAAGCTGCCCGCTTTGGTGCTGATGGATCAAGACGATGGTTCCGAGAACGGCGATCAGAACGACGACGATGCCGATAATGGTCTTTGAGTTCATGGGGCTTTCCTTGCGTATGGTGCTCTATCTATTTAAGAATGTCGGTTATGCCTGAACGTTGTCTTGCAGCTGGATGCCTGCCTGGAGTTGAGCCCTCTAGATATCCAGAAACGGCAAGGCGATGAAGTACAATCCCAGCAGGCCGATCAGCGTACCGGCCCCACGCTTGAACCACAGTCCTCCGGTGGCCATGGAACGGCTTTCCAGGATGCGGCGGACCAGTGCCGTGGAGCTGCCGGCAATGACGATGGGGATGCAGTGGCCGATGCCGAAGAGGATGATCAGCATCAGGCCGTTGGCCAGTTGGTCCTGAATGGTGATAATGGCCAGGATCGGGGCGATGAAGCCAAAGGTGCAGGAGCCGGAGAGCACCCCGTAGGCCAGGCCCAGAATCAATGCTCCAGACTTACCGGAGACTTTGAGCTTGCTCATCAGCCCGGTGGACATGGAACAGCCGGACACGCCGATCATGTCCAGAGCCACCCAGATCAGGACCAGCCCCACCAGGATGGTCCACCAAGGGCCGATGTCCCCGAGCATCCGACCCAGGAGGGCGCAAATGATGCCCACCAGGGCGATGGTCACAAACAGGCCGAAAGAAAACAGGCCGGCGTAGACCGCAGCGGCCCGTCCTTCGATGAGCTTGTTCTGTCCGGCCACGTAGCCGACGATGAGCGGAATGGAGGCCAGGTGACAGGGGCTGAAGAACACGCTGACCATGCCCCAGAGGAAGCTGCCGGCCATGGCCAGCCCCGTGCCGCTGGTGATCCACATGTTCAGGGTAATGAAAAACTGGTCCATACAAATCCTATCCTGAGTTCTGAAAAATCCTTATCTTGCTGTTCGTTCAAAAAAAACAACTGCAAGCAGCAATTGGGAGTTTTTCAACGGATGGCTATTCAACACCGAGCTTGGCCATTTCAGCCTCGATGGACTTTTTGTCCATGAACCCAATATGGCGCTTGGCTTCGTTTCCGTTGTCGTCGTAGAAGATCAGCGTGGGGATAACCCGGATGGCGTATTGGTCGATCAGGTCATAGTGGCGATGCAGATCAATGAACACGATGGCCACCCGACCCTCGTACTCCCGCTGAAGCTCTTCCCGAATGGGAATCATCATCCGACAGGGGACGCAGTTTACGGCTCCGAAGCTGGCCACGGTGACCATGCCGGGCACGGGTGCTTCAGGTGGAGCCTTGGGCGCTTCCTCGGCCCAGGCAGCTACGGCAATGCCGATGAGCAACACTACGAGACCTAACTTCAAGGCCCAGGCTCCAGAATCAACAGCTTTCACCCGTGGTTGAAAGCGATCAGTCTGAGATGGAAAGCGCATATTATCCGTTGATCCAGTCCAGCACGTCCTTCTTGCCCGGCACTTTGCCCATGGCCTTTACCTCTTCGTCCACCACCACGGCCGGTGTGCTGAATACGCCGTATTTCATGAATTCCTGCATATCCGTGACCTTTTCCACCTCAATGTCCTTGCCGGACTCGGCCACGGCTTCCTTGACGATCCGTTCCACTTCCGAGCACTTGGCGCAACCCGGTCCCAATACTTTGATTTTCATAAAAACCTCCTCATCTGGTTCAATGATCCCGATTCACAGCTATCTGCCAAATTTCGATTTCCGGTTCTAATGCCTGGCTTCTAACTCCTGACTCCTGAATTCTGAATCCTGAATTCTGACTTCTGGCCTCTGACTCCTGGCTCCTTCGCATAAAACACAAACATGTTCCTCGACCCTCCGGGCGTTGAAGCGGTCCACGCAGGTCAAAAAGCCTTTCACGCACTCCATGCGAAGCGTATAGTACACGTTGGTTCCGCGCTTCTCGCAACCCACGATGCCCGCTTCCTTGAGCAGGGATAAATGCTTGGACACGGTGGAAATATCCGCACCCACCAACTCCCGGAGTTCGCAAACGCACCGCTCCCCTTCCAACAGGGCGTCCACCAGCAGAATCCGGCTGGGATGGCCCAGAGCCTTGAAAATTTTGGATCGAAATTCGTGTTTGTTCCGCATGTCCCCATCCTTCGTGTGCAAATTTGGCCAAATAGGCAAATTTATGCCCGGCGTCAATAGTCAGCCCCTGAGCACACTCGTGGAAGGGTGCATGGCATCATTCACAGCTCCGCCCGGCCAGCTTATCGCCGGGCGGGAGCCTGAATTTGTCGATAAGGGTTATTTCACATCCACCGGCTT
>SKYX01000406.1 GCA_007127655.1 Desulfonatronum sp. | reverse complement strand
GCGCCATCATCAAAAAAAGGACAGTCTATGCGTACGCTAATTGTCGAGGACAGCCGAAGCATGCAGGAACATCTTCGGGAAATCGTGGCGCCCTACGGCCGGGTCGTTCAGGTGCTCGACGGAAGACAGGCCGTGAACGCCTTTATCAGGTCTCTTGAAGACAAGAAGCTGTTCGATCTGATCCTGATGGACATCGAAATGCCGATCCTGGACGGACATCAGGCTCTGAGCATGATCCGCCGCCTGGAAGAGCAGCGCCTGGGCGGCATCCGGACCAAGGCCGTGATGGTTTCAAGCCTTGCGGACTATGAAAACATCCTCAAGGCCCAGTTCGAGGAACGGGCCGACGCCTATCTCACCAAGCCCTTTGAGCCGGAAATGCTTTTGGAAATCCTGCGCAATCAAGGCCTGATCGACAAGGGACCTTTTCCGGAGGAAGACGCTGAAACCTCTCCTATAACTTCTCCTGACACGTCCCCCTGATCCTCTAAGCCCCCCCGCTCCCATGCATCCAATCCCCATCTTCACCATCGGCTACGGCTCGCGGACCATCGAAGAACTCCTGGATTTGCTCCGGGCTCACGACATCGAATATCTCCTGGATGTCCGCTCCAGGCCGTATTCCAAGCGACGTCCGGAATACGCCAAGGCGGCCCTTGAGCAACGCCTGAAAGCGAACGGTCCGCGCTACGTATTCATGGGCGACGACTTGGGCGGCTTGCCGGACGATTCCGAAGAATGCGCGGCACCTGGACCGGGCAAGGACAATCCGCGGCAGTCCCCGACTCACTCCCCGGCCTTCCGCCGGGGGCTGGACCGGCTGCGCAAGGCCTTTGCCCAGCAGGCCCGCGTGGCCCTGCTCTGCTGCGAGGCCAAGCCGGAGCACTGTCACCGGGCCCTGTTGATCGGGACGAGTCTGGCGGCGGAAGACGTGCCCGTGGTCCATATCGACGAACACGGCGCTTTGGTGTCCCAGGAAGAAGTGCTGACGCGGCGTGATACTTCGGGGTTGAGCGAGCAGCCCGATGGCAAGGGCGAGATGGGCGAAACGAGCATGACAGACGAGACGGACGGAGCGGACGAGGCCGATCCGACGGATCGCTTCGCCCCCCCGGAAGACGACGCCCCGCCGCTCACGGACGCGGACATGCCGGGGAACCAGGATCAAGACCTGGAGGAAGCAGCACGGCCCGAGTCCGTTTCGCCGCCTCTTCCGCTCCTGGACCTGAGCCGGTTCGCTTCCGCCGACCCGGCGACCATCCTCAAACAGGTCTTTGGCTACGACGCCTTTCGACCGTTACAGGCCGAGGTCATTGCCGATGTGCTGGCCAGGCGGGACACGTTGGCGATCATGCCCACGGGCAGCGGCAAGTCCTTGTGCTACCAGCTTCCGGCCCTGATGTTTCCGGGGCTGACCGTGGTGGTTTCCCCGCTCATCGCCCTGATGGAAGACCAGGTGATGCAGGCCCGGGAACTGGGCCTGCCCGCCGTGTTTCTGAACAGCACCCTGCCGGGGCACGAATATCAAGCCGTGCTGACGGATGTCCGGGCCGGGCGGGTCAAACTGCTCTACGCGGCTCCGGAAACCCTGCTCCAGCCCGGAATTCTGGAACTCCTGAAAAACGTGGCCGTGGACTGCCTGACCATTGACGAGGCCCACTGCATTTCCGAATGGGGCCATGATTTCCGTCCGGAGTACCGCCGGTTGCTGGAAGTGCGCCGCCTGCTGCCCGCCGCGGTCTGCCTGGCGGTCACGGCCACGGCCACGGAACTGGTCCGCCGGGACATCAAGGCCGCCCTGGGCATTGGCGACGCCCAGACGCACCTGGCCGGCTTCAACCGGGAAAATCTTTTTCTGGAGGTTGTGCCCAAAACCCGGGCCGCGGACCAGCTCATGAGCTTTGTCCAGGCCCGTGCGGACCAGGCCGGGATCATCTACTGCGCCACCCGCAAACAGGTGGACGTGCTCTCCGAAATGCTGCGCTCCAGCGGCCACGATGCCCTGCCCTACCACGCCGGCCTGGACACCTCCACCCGAATGCGTCACCAGCGCCGGTTCATCCGCGACGATGTCCGGATCATGGTGGCCACCATCGCCTTCGGCATGGGCATCAACAAGTCCGACATCCGCTACGTGGTGCACTACGACCTGCCCAAAAACCTGGAGAGCTACTACCAGCAGGTGGGCCGGGCCGGACGGGACGGGCTGCGGGCGGACTGTCTGCTGCTCTTCACCTACGGCGACGTGCAGACCACGGCCTCCTTCATCAGGAAAATGGACCCGGCCCAGCAAAAACCGGCCCGGATGCAGCTGGAAGCCATGCTCGGCTACGCCGAATCCACCCTCTGCCGCCGGATTCCCCTGCTGAGCTACTTCAACGAATCCTATCCGGACGAAAACTGCGGGATGTGCGACAACTGCCTCACCCCGCGCCGGGAGCCCGAGGACATGACCGTGGCCGCCCAGAAATTCCTGTCCTGCGTCAAGCGCACCGGCGAGATGTTCGGGATGACCCACGTCATCGACGTGCTGCGCGGCTCCCGCTCGGAAAAGGTGCTCAGCCGGGGCCACGACGCCCTGTCCACCTACAACATCGGCCTGGAGTACTCCAAGAAGCAGTGGCAGCATCTGGCCCGCCAGTTCATCCAGCAGGGCCTGCTGAGCCAGGACATGGAACATGGCGGCCTGCGCCTCGGGCCGAAGGCCTACGAAGTCTTCCGGGGCCGCAAGGTCCTGGGCGTGCTTCCCGAGCCGGACCACGTTGCCGCGCCGTCCTCCGGCCCGACGGGCCGGGACCATGATCCGGATCTGTTCGCGCTGCTGCGCGCCAAGCGCAAGGCCCTGGCCGAGGCGGCCAATGTCCCGCCCTACGTGATTTTCTCGGATCGCACCCTGGTGGAAATGGCCGCGCTGTTTCCCCAGTCCCCCGGCGCCCTGGCCATGGTCCACGGGGTCGGCGAAGCCAAGCTGGCCCGCTATGCCGAGGAATTCCTGCCCATAATCCGCGAATACTGCACAGAACGGGGCATCGCCGAGCAATTCCCCTCGAACCAACTCCCCGCCCCCCGGAAGCAAATGGAAGGCCTGGGTGCCCGGACCCTGGAAGTCCTCGCGCTGCACGAGCAGGGCCGGACCATCGCCCAACTTTGCGAAACCTTCTCGGTCAAACCGGGCACGATCATCAACCACCTCTGGCAAGCCCTCCAGGCCGGCCGCCCCGTTCGCGGCGACACCCTGGCCGACCAGATCGCCCTGCCCCCGGACACCCTGGACCGGGCTCTCAATGCCTTCGCCGAACACGGCCCGGAACGCCTCCGCCCGGTGTTCGACGCTCTGGAAGGAACCGTCGGATACGACGACCTGCACCTGGTCCGGCTGCATGTGGTCCTGAACGGACAAGAGAGATGACGCGGCACCTTCAACGCCAGCCGACCGGCATCGCTGTTTGAATCCCGCAAGCCTTGTCCGGGAGGGTTCAAAATTGATTGACACATTAACGCTATCTGTCGGCACTGTAGGGGCGACCGGCCGGTCGCCCCTCCTAATTCTCCAATAATTGAACCATCCCGTTGTGTCCGTTGACACGACAATCTTCCGGGTGTAGCAGCGAATTGACACGCAATAAATATTTTTCATGCCTATCACTGGGTCGAACATTGCCGAAAGCCTCCTGAAGGTCTGGAGGCAAACCTGAATCGTCGTCCTCAAGCCAGGAGGTTCCCCCATGCTTTTCCCCGTCTCCGGAGTCGAAGTGGCCCCGTGGATCCCCTTTGCGGCCGGTTTTGCCGTGGCCTTCATCTGCTCCATGGGCGGCGTATCCGGGGCCAACCTGTTGCTGCCCTTTCAGATGAGCGTGCTGGGCTTCGTCACCCCGGCGGTCAGCGCAACCAACCACCTGTTCAACATCGTGGCCATTCCCAGCGGGGTCTACCGCTTCATCCGGGAAGGCCGGATGGTCTGGCCCCTGACCTGGGTGGTCATCGCCGGAACCGTGCCCGGCGTTTTGGTGGGCGTCATCCTACGGGTCAAATATCTTCCCGACCCCACGCACTTCAAAGTCTTTGCCGGACTCGTCCTCCTCTACATCGGCTTCGTCATGGTCCGCTCCATTATCAAAGGCCCTGCCCCCGGATCGGACAAGGCATCCTCGGAAAAACGCTTTCAGGAATTGGTGGCCGGGTTTCGGAAAAAGGAAGCCAGGTCCGGGGAGCCCCTTCCAAGAATCAGCGTTGACCAGATCGGGCTGAAGACCATCGATTACTCCTTTTACGGCGAAAAAATCAGCGCCCCAACCATGGGCATCTTCTGGCTGAGCGCCATTGTTGGCGTGGTCGGCGGGATGTACGGCATCGGCGGCGGGGCCATCATCGCCCCCTTCTTCGTGGCCGTGTTCCAGCTCCCGGTGTACACCATCGCCGGAGCCTGCCTGATGGGCACGTTCATCACTTCCGTGGTGGCGGCCGTCTTTTACCAGGCCATCGCCCCGCTCTACCCGCACATGGCCGTGGCCCCGGACTGGACCCTGGGCATTCTCATGGGCGTGGGGGGGATGATCGGCATGTACGCCGGAGCCCGAATGCAGAAATTCGTCCCGGCCCAGGCCATCAAGTGGCTCCTGGCCTTCATTCTGGTCTTTACCGGCGGACGCTACGTGGTCGGATTTCTGTTCTGATTTTCGACAGCGTAACTCCTCACCTGCGTTCGGGCTTGTCTCGATTTTTCAGCCTCGCCTGTCTGACTGAGCCAGGATTCGTTCATCGAACCATTGCCGGACGCCTGAAATGCCAACTAAGGAATTAAGCAAAAATAAATTGGACAGTTTGATGAAAATACTGTGATCTCGTAGGATTATTTCTGGCAATTTTTTACCGTAGGGGCAGGCCTTGCGCCTGCCCTGATTCTGCACAATTGGCTGGAATTCCAGTATATTGATGCCGTATCGCATTGCCGTGACCATCCAGGGCGGCCGCGAGGGCCGCCCCTACGGAGGGTCAAACGCGACATGGGAATAACCGCCATACCGTCCAGGTTATTTTTGTTCGCTTCCTTGGCGACCTCCGTGCCCTGAGCGAAGCGGGCGGTTCAATTCTGGAAGTGCCAACAGGTTTTGAGCCATCTCCAATGGTTGCATGTCGCAATCTGCCTTGATTTTTGCCATTGTTCCGGATAATAGGTGCAAATGGAAACAAAACTGAAGGTCATCATTGCCCTTGCCCCACAAATGTTGCGGGAGTTCATGAGTTCTTGTCTCACGGAGGCGGGATCCTTTTCGCTTTCGGTTGTCGCAGAGCTTGAAGACGGCATGGAGGTCGTTTCGGCCGTGCATGAACACGCCCCGGATCTTTTGATCCTCGGCCTCGCGTTGCCAAGGCTGAGTGGAATAAGCGTGATCAATGCCGTGCGCCCCAAACATCCGGACATGAAAATTCTGGTGCTGACCGACTATGAGGAAGATCTCTACGTGCTGGAGGCCTTTCAAGCCGGTGCCAACGGATACTGTATCAAGGATTCCAGCATAGACGAGATGCTGCTGGCCATCGAGAGTGTCCTGAGTGGAAACAAATTCCTCAGCCCGGGCATTACCGCCGATGTTCTCGGCGGATACATGGAGGCTCACGAAAAAACCCGGGAACCGAACGACTGGGACTCCATAACCCAACGGGAGCGGGAGGTGCTCAAGTTGGTGGCCGAAGGGTACAAGAACAAGGAAATAGCCGAAATGCTTCATGTCAGTTGCAAGACGGTCGAGAAACATCGGTCCAATATCATGAGCAAGCTTGGAATGCATAATGTCGCGGCCTTGACCACATACGCAATTGATCGTGGTTTGGTGAAAGTGAAGTCCTAGCCAAGAACAATTCTGGTTTGAAATTAGCTTCCTGAAGCCACAGCGTATATGCTAGCTTTCCCGTATTTTTGTCGAAACAAGTACGTATTTGCATCCTTTTCCAGTACGAATTTACATCCTGTCAAATCTGGTTCATTCACTCCAAGGCAAACATCGCCGCGGCAACCTTTGTGCCCTGAGCGAAGCGAGCGGTTCAATTCCGGAAGCGTCAACAGGCTCTGAACCGTCCCGACGTTTAGGGCAGCAATTGAACAGCGGAACACCTTTTCCCTCTTTTTTCCCGCGAACCGGAGAACATCATGACCCAAATGATCCGAGTGCTGCTGGTTGAGGACGAGGCCATACTGGCCATGAATCTGGAAATGATGTTGCGCAGGCAGGGATACGAAGTCCTTCCTTTCGCGGCATCGGGTGAGGATGCGGTCGCTTTGGCGAAAGAGCATCAACCGGACATCGTGGTCATGGATATCCATCTGGCCGGTGAGATGAACGGATTCGACGCGG
>SKYX01000145.1 GCA_007127655.1 Desulfonatronum sp. | reverse complement strand
GGCGTTTGATGCTTTTGGAGGGCACGTGCCGAGGCGTTGATCCAGAAATATCCTGAATTTTCTGGCTTCGGCCAGGTTTGGATTCATGGCCAGGGCCTTGGCGAGGAATTTCAGGGCCAAGGTCGGGCGATCTTTTTCATAAAACGTGCGAGCCATGTTGAAGATCAGGTTTTCGTCCTCACCGCTGATGATCCTGGCTTTGGCGTAGTACTTCAGGGCCTGGGGGTACATTTTGTTCTTGCGCAGGGAGATGCCGAACTGGTTGAACATGTGCTTGTGTCGCGGTTCAAAGGCCGCGTCCAGGCGAACCAGGCGACGAAACACGATGGCCCCTCGCTGGGTGTCGCCTCGGGCCAGATAGGACAGACCGAGTCCAAACGTGGCCCGGATGTTCTCCTCGTCAATGCGGAGGGCGGTCTTGAATTCCATTTCCGCGCTGAAGGTCTCGTTGTTGCGCAAATGCCGTTCGCCGCGGGCCACGGACTTTTCGACGCTGCGCATCATGGGGAAGACCTTGGAAAGGTAGACATCCGGCTCGGGCAGATAGTTTTTGAGCAGATTCTCCCGTGTGACCACTTTGGCCGTTCCCGTGGGAACGAAATGGGCATTCAGGGACTGGATGGAAATTTTACCGTCTTCTTGCTCAACGGCAAAGACCAGGATGTTTTGACTGATTTTCTTCTTGGTGTGTCCAAATCCCACGGTCGTGCGCGAGGTGGTGGAAAAGACCCCCTTGATGCGGATATCTTGACCGGGGAATTCGGTGAGTGGTTTCGGATGGTGTTGCATTACTGAAGGAAATAGGAAAAAAGTTAATGCGTCGTCCTGCACGGGCTTCTTTTTGTAGATGGCAACAGCGAGGGACGCAAGCGACCAGGGAAGGAGGGCAGGAGGAATATGATTTGGCCCTATTGAGTCGAGGACTGGTCGGAAGCGAACACGATTTGTATTGAAAAGCAATCATATGATACACAATTATAAAGGGAGAGGAAATGAGCAACGCCATCCTGGTAACCGGCGGTGCCGGGTACATCGGCAGCCAGACCTGCAAGGCCCTGTCCGAGGCCGGATATCGCCCGGTGACCTTGGACAACCTGGTTTACGGCCATGAGTGGGCCGTGCGCTGGGGAGAACTGGTCAGAGGAGACATCCTGGACGGGGCCGCGCTGGATGCGTTGTTTGCGGCCCATGCGCCCAAGGCGGTGATCCACTTCGCGGCTTATGCCTATGTGGGCGAGTCGGTTACCGATCCCCAAAAATACTACCGCAACAACGTGGCCGGATCGCTCAGCTTGCTGGAGGCCATGCTCCGGCACGGGTGCCGGCGGATCGTCTTTTCCAGCACCTGCGCCACCTACGGCGAACCATTGGAGATCCCCATTCCCGAAACCCATCCCCAGCACCCGGTCAATCCCTATGGCTGGAGCAAGCTGATGATCGAGCAAATGCTCCGGGACTTCGACGCGGCCTATGGTCTGCGTCACGTTGCCCTGCGTTACTTCAACGCCGCAGGGGCTGATCCGGACGGGGACCTGGGCGAGGAGCACGATCCGGAAACTCACCTGATTCCGTTGGCCGTGCTCGCGGCCCAGGGCAAGCGCGGGCCGTTGTCCGTTTTTGGCCGGGATTATCCAACCCCGGACGGGACGGCGATCCGGGACTATATCCATGTTGCCGACCTGGCCCGGGCCCATGTGGCTGCGTTGCAATTCCTGCTGGACGAGGATCGCAGCGAGGCGTTCAATCTGGGAACCGGTTCGGGGCACAGTGTGCGTCAGGTTGTGGACATGGTCCAGGAAATTGGTGGCCGTGAGGTGCCGACCCTGGACGCCCCCCGGCGGGCCGGAGATCCCCCGGCCCTGGTGGCCGTGGCGGACAAGGCCCAGGCCGTTTTAGGATGGGAGCCGAGCCTTCCCCGGTTGCGGGATATCATCCGGACTGCCTGGGACTGGCACGCCCGGCAGCGATGATTGTACGCTCCTATGCCGTGGAAGAACGGCGTGATAAGAGAGAACGCCGGGTCGCGCTGATTCATATGCGGCTGCGCAATCCCGGCTGAGCGTTATCGAAACAGAGAAAACAGGAGACGATCATGAGTGCATGTTCCGTGGTGATTATGGGAGCCAATGGCAGGATGGGCGCAACGCTGGCCCGGTTGGCGCGAGAGGATTCGGAGCTGACCCTGGCCGGTGTGGTGGAACGTCCAGGGCATGAGCAGGGCTTGGAGGCGCACGGCTGCGTGCATGGCAACAGTCTGGAGCAGGTGCTGGACGGGCTGGGAGACGCGGTGGTCATCGACTTTACCGCGCCGGAAGCCTCGGTGCTTACAGCCAAGACCGTGGCCAGGACCGGGCATCGGGCGGTGATCGGGACCACGGGCCTGACCCGGGAGCAGACCGAGGAACTGCGCGAAGCGGCCAAGGCCGCTCCCGTGCTCTGGGCTCCGAACATGAGCGTGGGCGTGAACGTGTTGTTGCGCATCCTGCCCCAGCTCGTGGCTCTGCTGGGCCCGGCCTACGACCTGGAACTGATGGAAATTCACCACAAGGCCAAGAAGGACGCACCCAGCGGCACGGCGGTCAAACTGGCCCAGTGCCTGGCCGAGGCTAAAGGCTGGGAGTACGACACGGTCAAGCAGTGCTGCCGGGAGGGCATCATCGGCGCTCGTCCGGCCGAGGAGATCGGCGTGCAGACTTTGCGCGGCGGGGATGTGGTCGGGGACCATACGGTCTATTTCTTTGGACCCGGGGAGCGGATCGAGATCACCCACCGCGCTCATTCCCGGGAAACCTTTGCCCAGGGCGCGCTGCGGGCCGCCAAGTGGCTGTCCGGTCAACAGCCCGGCAAGCTTTACGCCATCGCGGACATGCTGGATACGGCGCTGTAGGAAGTATGGCTGTTACTGAATTATTGTCTGTGAATTGGGTGGTGCAGGCATCCTGCCTGCACGGGACAGGCAAGATGCCTGTCCCACCGTTTTGTCGTGTCTCCGGCCCACTCTCGCGGAGCAAAAAGCACGGGCAGGCAAAAACGGAAAATAAGATCAGCCAACTCCCTAACACTACAACGACATTTTTGGACATCAGCCGATCTTGCTGAAGATTTAACCACTGGGATCACGGGGGACACAAGGAAAATATTTTGAAAAATATTGGTGTTCTTTCCCCGTGCTCCCCGTGTGCCCCGTGGTTGAACATCCTGGTCAGACGATAAAAATGGAAGTGTCGCTGTAGTGATAATGGCGTTGATTATACTTCGTGTTGTTATTTGTTCCAATAAATTTGCCGTTGCTCTGACACTTGGAGCAATGGGCCAGGCACCATACCGCTACAGGGTGATGATTGTGTTTGGGGTGTTTGAATTCATGATTCCTCTGTTAGGAATCTATTTAGGGTTGGCAGTGGCCCGAAACATGGGGCTGCCGATCCCATCATGCCCAGTGCCCTCTGCATTCAACAGTTCTACACTGACATCGATACTGGTATAAATCGCGGGCGGCCCGAACTGGGTATATACCGCCACGTCAGCCGCATCACGCCCATAAGCAATCACGACCCGTCCACCACGGACATCTCTCTGGGTGGGATCGAACGTGTACCAGCGATCCCCAACATAGGCTTCATACCAAGCATGCAGGTCCATGGGTTTCAATCCATGCAGATACCCTACCACCAGCCGCGCCGGTATGCTGAGACTGCGGCATAAAGAAATGCCAAGATGGGCAAGATCTCGACATACGCCATACCCTTTCATGTTTACTTCAGCGGCTGACTCAGGATATTCGCTGGAACCCGGCATATACTGTATTGAATTGCTGATCCAGGTCTTAATGAATTCGACTTGTTCATACCCCGGTTGTGCATCGGCTACGATCTCGCGCGCCATCTTCCCAAATCGATCCGACTCGCAAAAACGGCTGGGATACAGAAATGTCAATATTGAATCAGGCAAATTCGGAATTTCTACAAAATAGGTCAGTTCATTCTTTTCCGTCTTATCCATCGTCATTACGTCCGCCGATGTATCAATTCTAAATTTATTGGCAGATGCAACCAATCGCTGGCAAATATTACCGTAGTTATCTGTATATTCAATGATTGGTACAGTCGGCGTCATATGGTAGGATTCTCGATATATCCACTGTTGTAGACCATTGCGTGGCCGCAGCATAAGAATCAGCGGAGTTGCCTCTTCTAAATGGAAGTTAAGACTGCATTTTGTCCTGATCCACATTAATACCTTCTCCATACTGGCCAAGTTTCGTAATATGTTAGCGATTGACTCAGGTTCTCAATGAGTAATTGAAAAACAGGCAGCAGGCAGAGATACGAGCAAGATTTTACCGCAACCTGCTTGCTGTTGAACCCTTCAGCGATAAGTCCTCCATCCATCCTCACCTCTCCGACGATCTCGTACCCCTCAGCGATCTCCAGAACGGATTGCAGGCATTCCCGGAACAGTTGATTGTCAATGGTGATGATTACTTTCTTGAGATTCATAAGTTTTTATGACTGTTCAGAAACAAAGTTAAAGAAAAGAATGCACCTGGGGAAAGGATTAGGCGGAGTCTTCGGTCAATTCCTCGTATCTTTTTTTGAATCCGGTGCACACATGGACTTGCCGCATTCATGATTCAGGCAAAATACTGCCGACCAGACAATCGGGCAATTGCCGGGGCAAAACCGCTTGTGACGCGAAAAAATGCCGCCACATAACGGGTTCGTTTACATTCTTTTTTGAAAAAATACAGAGGAGTTGATTCTGTATTTTGCTCTGCGAAAATACGTATTTTTGGTCTACTGTGACTGGGGGCGACTCCTCTCGCTACGGACAATGCTCACGCCTCGATGGACACGTCTCCGGCGCTTGACCGCGACCAGCCAGGCACCAACCAAAAGACTGGGCTTACGGTCGCCAAACGTGATTCCTTGCTCTTTGCAGGAATGGTTGAACACCAGGGCTTCTTCCCAAGCCACTCACCCAAGTTCTCGCCGATTTCAATACCTCGAACCGCGTGGACCGGCCAGGAACCAGATTACCAATCCGATCAAGGGCAGAAGAAGGATCAAAACGATCCAGAACACCTTCCATCCCGTGCTCGCCCGGCTTTGAAAAATCTGAACAATGGCCCAGATACAGGCGATGAGCAGGATGAGACTGAAAATTCCGCCGACTTCGATCATGGCACCCTCCTGACTAAATGTTGAAAAAGTCCTTCATTATAAGCCATGACATTGAAATCCGGGTCAAGCCCGCCACGTCGCCGGTAGGGCATTTCCAACTCGCGTTCGAATAGCTGAGTTCCCAACATCACCCTTGCTTTGCGGCCTCTTCCACGCCCAGCACCTTTTCCACCGCCGCCAGCAGCTTGTCCTGGGCAATGGGTTTGAGCAGGTAGTGCCTGGCCCCGGCCTTGACGGACTCCAGGAGGATTTCCTTGTCCGCATGGGAACTGACCATGATCACCTTGGCCTGGGGAAATTCGGAGAGGATTTTTTTCAGGGTCAGGATGCCGCCACGCTCTTGTTCGCTCTCCCCCACCGGCATGTTGATGTCCATGGTCACCAGGTCCGGCTGATGCTTTTTGTAGAGTTCATAGGCTTCCTGTCCGGAACCGGCTTCCGCGACCACCTCATGGCCGCCCTCCTTGAGGAGCAGCTTGATCATATTCCGGATGATCGAGGCGTCATCGACGACAAGTATTTTGGCCATATCCGAGTTTCCTCCGGTGAATTATCGGTTGATAAAAGGCGTAGCCACCCACGTTTATACTGTTCCAGGTTTTGTCAGGCCCGACTCGGATACCGCCTGTGAAAAGCGCTCCCATTGCTCGTTGATTTTGGGCGCCAGATCACTCTGGTCGTCAAGTTCATCGTTCTTCGCGGCGTCTTCAATCTTTCGAGCCAGCGCGGACAAAGCCGCGGCGCCGACTGTTGCCGCGGTCCCCTTGAGAGTGTGGGCCTGGGCCTGAATCGCCTTTTTTTTTTTTTTTCGCAAAACCTCCCGCAGGTCGGCGACCATGGTCGGGAGTTCCTGGACGGCCTGGCCCAGGATGCCCATGGCCAGGGCTTCGTTTCCACCCATTCGGCGCAGGAAGTCAGCCTTGTCAAAGGCCGCGACGTCTTCCTCGATTCTCCCGGAAATTGCATCACCTTCTTCGAGAGCCGCCTGAGCCCGGAGCGTCTCGGACCGTGACCTATCCTCCTGGGGACTTTCCATGGAAGCGCCGCCAGCCTCGCCGCCCTGCCGCCCCGCATTGCCTCCGTCCTCACCTTTGGGCAGCCAGCGCTCCAAAACCTCGGCCAACTTGACCGGCTCCACGGGCTTGGTCACGTAATCGTCCATCCCCGCTTCCAGAAAGC
>SKYX01000373.1 GCA_007127655.1 Desulfonatronum sp. | reverse complement strand
TCGAGGCGGGCATCATCAGCGCGGGCTTCTCCGGATTCTGGACCCGGATGGCCTACGGGGTGATCGTCGTGGGTTCGGTTTCCATCTATGCATGGATGGATCGCAGCCGGGCCAAATTGCAGCCATAATCTTCAGCCAAGGAAATGTTTCCATGACAACGCCAAAACCCCAGTGCTTCACCAGGTTCGAGAACTGGGCGGAAAAGAGCCTGCTGGACCTGGATACGGCCCGCCGAGAAGGTACGAAAATCGCCGGGGTGTTCTGCACCTACGCGCCGTTGGAATTGGTCCGGGCCGCCGGGGCCGTGCCCGTTTCCCTGTGCGGGAAGAAGCAGGACCCCATCGGGGCTGCTGAAAAGCACCTTCCAGCCAACCTCTGCCCGCTGATCAAATCCAGTTACGGCTATGCCGTCACGGACACCTGCCCCTTCTTCGCGGCCAGTGATTTCATCCTCGGCGAGACCACCTGCGACGGCAAGAAGAAAATGTTCGAGCTGCTCCAAGACATCAAGCCACTGCACCTGCTCCACCTGCCCTATCTGCAGGACGACGCCACGGCCCTGGCCTTCTGGATGGACCAGATCCAGCGCATGCAAGCCTTTCTCGAACAGACCACCGGGCAACGGGTCACCCGTGACCGTATCCAGGGGGAAATCCGTGACGCCAACAGGGTTCGACGGCTCCTGAAACAGATCGCCTACCTGGCCAGTGACCATCCGGTCCCGCTTTCCGGCCTGGACACCATGCGTGTTTTCGAGAGTTCCTCGTTTGTGGTGGATCTGCCCGAGTTCGCCGGATTGCTGGAGCTTTTGCTCCAAGAACTGTCCGAGATGAAGGCCCGGGGCGTGTCCGTCCGCGGCCCCGACGCGCCGCGCATCCTGCTCACCGGGTGTCCGGTGGGCAAGGGATCGGACAAGGTCTTGAAGCTGATCGAGGACAGCGGCGCCGTGGTGGTCTGTCTGGAAAACTGTACCGGCTTCAAGAATTTCGATCTCCTGGTGGAGGAGACCGGCGACCCGTTCGAGGCCCTGGCCCGCCGCTACCTGCGCACCCCCTGCTCCTGCATGACCCCCAACCAGGGTCGGTTCGACCTGATCTCCAGACTTACCCGGGATTTCAAGGTCCAAGGCATCGTCGACCAGACCTGGCAATGCTGCCACACCTACAACGTCGAAGCCCACGGAATAAAAACCCTGGCTGAACAGACGTTGAACATTCCGTTTCTGCACATTGAAACCGACTACTCGGAGTCGGACACGGAACAACTCCGGACGCGCATCGAGGCGTTTCTGGAAGTAGTGGACATGAGCTGACCTGCCAAACAGGCATAACCCTCAACCATGGAGGCGATGATGGGTTCCTTGAAAGTCCATTTGACGAGACGTGATTTCATGAAATTTTCCGGCGGTGCGATGGGTGTCGCCGCGGCATGCGGGTGCTGCACGATCCCTCTGCTGCTGAACAGCAAGGAAGCCTACGCCCAGGCCCTTGCCCGAATCAACCTGAGCTACATTTTCGTCGACCATCAAGCACCGCTCATGGTCGCCATGCACAAGGGGGAAGCGTTCAGCGATTTCGGCATGTATCTGAAACCAATCATCGACAAGCAAAAATACCGGTTGGTCGTGGACGGCATGGAAATTTCCGATGTTGAAATCATTGTGGCCAAGAGCGGTTCCGAAGCCGCGACCCTTTTCGCGCAAAGGCACATCAACCTGGCCAGCTATTCCCTCCCAGCGGCAATGGTCGGCATCGACGCCGGCACCCCTATGAAAATCCTTGGCCCTGTCCATACCGAAGGCTTGGCCCTGGTCTTTCCGAAAGGTTCCGGCGTGAAGGGCTGGGATGGCTTTGTAGCCCACTTGAAGGAGCGCGGGGAGCCGCTCAAGATCGGCTATCACTCGCCCACCAGCGCGCCCAAGATGGTCCTGGAAGGCGGAATGCATCGGGCGGGGATCTCCTTCACCTCGGACCCCATGGACATGAGCGCGGATGTGCTGATGGTGGACCTGCGCGCAACCTCAAGCCTGTCCCCGGCGCTGATCAGCAAACAGGTGGACGCCTGGGTCGGGCCCTCACCGCATCCCCAGGTCGCCGAGCACATGGGTACCGGAGAAATCGCCCTCGATCTCAGGGAGTTGCCTCCCCAAGGATACTGGCATGATTTCCCCTGTTGCATCATCGCCGCGGGCGATGAAATCATCCAAAGCAACCCAGATGCGGTCATGGGATTTATGAGTTTGATGACCAAAACAGCCGAATATTGCAACAGCAACATGGAGGAGACGGCGACAATCGTATCTGATTGGATCGGCATTCCCGTGGAAGCAGCAAGGAAGTCTACGGTCGTCTACACCACGACCCCCTCGGAAAATTGGGTTCGCGGAGCAGGAGTCTACATGGACGTGCTCAATGAAATGAACACCTTCAACGGTGATTTGAAAGGCAAGAAGATCGAAGACGTCATGAACAGGTTGTTTGACTTTCGATTTGTCTCCTGACTTTGAGTAAGGGCTCGCTGTCGAGTAGCGGTGAAAGCCCGCCTGGGCAGTGAGCGCTCAATACATGCTCAAATTGATTGTTACCGCACAAACCAACGCGAGGCATCGGCAAAGATGAACTCAATACTGCACTATATTTCAGGGCCATGAAAAAAACATTCAATATTCTCATTTATTTCACCATTCCGGCAATATTTTTGATAGTCTGGATGTATTTGGCGCAATCCATCGGCAACAAGATCATCCTGCCGTCGATTGAAGACGTTCTCGTCATCATGAGCAGCCCCGGTACGTCCTTGATCGGGATGGGCTCACTCATCGACAACATCACCATCAGCATCATCAGGGTCTTTTGCGGCTATGTTCTAGCGGTTTGCCTGGCGATCCCCCTGGGAATGCTCATGGGGTACAGTCCGCTGACCTTCAAACTGTTCCACTATTTCCTGGGCCTGTTTCGCCCCATTCCCCCACTGGCGTGGGTACCTCTGGTGTTGGCCTGGTTCGGTGTTTCCAGCCTGGCGATGTTCTATCCCTTCGAGTCCGGCTCGCTGTACGTGTATCTGCGCAACATCAAGCTCTCAATGATCTTCATCATTTTCATCGGTGCTTTTTTCCCGATTCTCCTGAGCACGATTCACGGCGTGCAAGGCGTCAGGACCACCCTTATCGAGTCGGCCCGCACCCTTGGCGGCAACGAGTGGGACATATTCCGCAAGATACTCATCCCCGCGGCGGCCCCTTCCATTGTCAACGGAATGCGTATCGGGTTGGGGGTGGCCTGGATGTGTCTGGTCTCCGCGGAGATGCTTCCGGGAAGCATCTCCGGCGTCGGATACCTGATCATCCATGCCTATACCGTAGCCCGTACGGATGTCGTCATTGCCGGGATGATATCCATCGGCATCGTCGGCGTATTGCTGGACACCATCTTCAAGGCCGTGGAGACGAATAAGTTTTCCTGGCAAAAAAAGTACAGATAGCCTCATCATGAACAACCCCATTTTGAACCTGTCGGACGTCCGCAAGACCTATCTCACCGAAAAGAAAGAACGGATCAACGCCCTTGACCGCATTGACCTTGATATTTTCGAGAACGACTTCGTCTGCATCCTCGGACCTTCCGGTTGCGGAAAGTCCACCCTGCTTCGGCTGGTCGCGGGCTTGGACAGAGACTATCAAGGAAAAATTTTCTATAAGGGCAAACTGTTGACCTCAAGCAGCCACGAGATTGGGATGGTTTTTCAGGAGTATTCCCTGCTTCCCTGGCGCAACGTCATCGACAATGTCGTTCTCGGTCCGGAATTTCTGGGAAAAGGTAAACGGGAGCGGATTGAGATCGGCATGCAATACCTGCGTCTGGTCGGACTTGACGCCTACACGAAGTCCTATCCGTATGAATTGTCCGGCGGCATGCAGCAGAGGGTGGCCATTGCTCGGTCCCTGGCTAACGACCCGCAAATTCTCCTGATGGACGAACCGTTCGGTGCATTGGATGCCCATACCAGAATCCTGCTGCAGAAAGAACTGCTGACCATCTGGAACAAAAACCGCAAAACCATCCTCTTCGTGACCCACAGCGTGGATGAAGCCGTTTATTTGAGCGACCGAATCGTGGTCATGTCGGCCAGCCCCGGCAAGATGCTTGCCGACATACCCGTTGACATGCCCCGCCCACGAAAGCGCTCTGACCCGGCCTACGGCGCTTTGGTCACAAAATTGCTTGAAATGTTGGAATCTGAGGCTAAAACATGACATCATAGCGTTTATTTTATAATATTTCAGTCATATACCTTATTTATCCGCCCAGATAAAAGTTCACATGTCACGCAGCACGATCCTAAAAGGTGCTCAACATTGAGGAGACCATCATGGCCGCGATAATTTACGATCCTGTTCAGTTCTCCAAGAAACTGGAGAAGATGCGTTTGGCCGGAGGGAAAGCGAGGGTTGCCGCGCGGCAGGCCGAGGAGCTGATCCAGGAGCTGGCTGGCAGCGACCATCTGGATCAGAAATTGAGCGGCAAGCTGACCAAGAACGGCGAGGCCAGAATGGAAAATTGCTGTAAGTTCCACCTGGTCAGCGGCCATCGGCTGGTCATGGCCAAAAAAGATGGGTATTTCGTCTTCCTGTTCCTGGGAACGCACGACGAAACGGACAATTGGATCAAAAACAACGCCGGATGCAAGCTGGACCTTTCCAGGGGCGAGATCGTCTCCTGTTCGTGTTCTCCATCTGAGGCCATTCCCGAAGATGCGATCGAGGGGTGGGCATGCTCGGACGACGACTTCTACGACCGGCCGCTCCATGAAATCATTGACCAGCAGACCCTCAGAGAAATATTCCAAGGCCTGTGTACCCAGTCGGGCAAGACGACCGCGTGTTGACTCCCAGAGCTTTCACACACCAAGTTCGTGCCGGTTTTTTGCTCGTGCTTGCCCGAAAGTGCGACAACCTGCCTCCGGCAAGGTACTTTAGCCTAAAAAACGGAAAGGGGGGCCACCGTGCTGCACATCCACGTACCCGGATGGAAAACGCTGCGTCTTGCCCATCTTTTTCTGGACTACAACGGCACTCTGGCCCTGGACGGCCGTATTCTGCCAGGGGTCGCGGAGCGCCTGGATGAGTTGTCCCGGCACCTGGACATCCACGTCCTCACGGCGGACACCTTCAGCAGCGTGCGGGAAGAGCTGAAAGTCGTTCCCTGCGACCTGCTGATCATCCCGCCCCAAAATCAAGCCCAGGCCAAAGCCGACCATCTGCGCGCCTTCGACCCGGCCCTGTCCGCGGCCATGGGCAACGGTCGTAACGACGCCTTGATGCTCCACGAAGCGGCCCTGGGCATCGCCCTGCTCCAGGAAGAAGGCGCGGCCCCAAAAACCTTGGCCGCCTCGGACGTGGTCTGCCGCTCCATCCTGGACGCCCTGGACCTCCTGCGCCACCCTCTCCGCCTGGCGGCCACGCTTCGCGGGTAGTTTTCGCGATCCTTCGATAGCAAGAAGCCGGAGGTTGTCACGGCCCCCCATCGTCTGTTTGCCTCATTCCTGATCACAGGGTACGAGAAAACTCCGTTACCCTGTTACCCTGTCGCCCTTCTCGCACCACAGGAGCCCCCGCCATGCCCTACGCTTCAAGCCACATTCGAGCACCCTGCACCCTGACTCCGAAATTCACGACCGTAATGAGATGCGTGCGAGGTGCCTGATGGAGGTAAAAGAAAAAGTCGAGTACTGGGTCAGTTCCGCCGGGCACGATTGGGATGTGGCTGAGTCTCTTTACAAGAGCGGCAAATATGACTGGTCTCTCTTCATCGCTCACCTTGTTCTCGAGAAGCTTTTCAAGGCTCTGTTCGTCAAGCACAAGAAGACGTTTCCGCCACGCATTCATGATCTGGTCAGACTGGCGACCCTGGCAGGTGGAGACTTTGACGAGGAAACCCTTGATTTCCTGGATGGGGTCAACACGTTCAACATTTCAACCAGATATCCTGATGAAAAATTCAAATTTTATCAGATTTGCACGAAAGAGTTTGCCGCGACAAACCTTGAACGTATCAAGGAGGTCCAAGAATGCCTGCTGAAAAAGATATATACGTAAACAAGGCGAAAATGTTTCTCGACTCCTTGCGCCAGGACGGCATCGATGTCGCGGACGCCTACCTTTTCGGTTCCGCGGCGGAAGGCAGGGCCAGCGACGACAGCGACATTGATGTCGCTGTTGTTTCCAAAGATTTCCAAGGTATTCCATATTTTGACATGCAAAGAATCGGCAAGCATCGTAGACGGGTTGACCTGCGTTTGGAAATCCATCCGTTCTCTTTGCATGACGTCCAGACTGACCCTTCTCAATTTTATCTGAAAATAAAGCAGGCTGGAATTCGGATATCCTGACCAATGGCCACGCGATGAGAAAAATCATGAGCAACCACACCAAAT
>SKYX01000207.1 GCA_007127655.1 Desulfonatronum sp. | reverse complement strand
ATTTCGATCTTGGCTTCAATGCCGAGCTGACCTGATATTACGTTCCCACGCTCCAGCGCCCCGTTTTGGCTCGGCGTGAGCAATCAATTCCGGTCAGCCACGGCTACCCGGGAGAATTCCATGTAATGAGAATGCTCTGGGAAATATCAAGAGCAGCGTATCACCGGATTTCAATTCCCGACGCTGGAGCGTCGGGAGCTGCATTCCCACGCTGGAGCGTGGGAACGATCGGAAAGCCGGAATCCATGCAATACGTAAACCACGGTGGCTGTTTGCCCGGCCTTTTTTGACCAGATACAAAAGTCTAATTCCAGGCCGTGCAGAGTAAAAAAGGAGAGGGCATGGACAGGACCGCGGTGCAACGGATCAAGTCCCGGCTCGATTTCGTGGAGCTGGCCCAGCGCTATCTGGAGCTGCGCCCGAATGGAGAACGCTGGAGCGGCCCCTGTCCGTTTCATCAGGAGACCAAGCCCTCGTTTCACGTCAACCCAGGCCAGGGGTTCTTCTATTGTTTCGGTTGCCAGGCATCAGGGGACGTGATCGATTTCTACGCCCGGATCAACGGCCTGGACTTCAAGCAGGCCCTGGGTCAATTGGCCAAAGAAACCGGGGTGGACCTGGATTTCGGCCCGGTGAGTCCAAAGGAGCGCCAGGAGTTGGAGCAGCGGGACGCAGCCCTGCGGATGGCCGCCCTGGCCGCGGAGCACTTCCGGCACAATCTGGCCGCTCCGGGGGGCGCACCGGCCCGGGACTACCTGCTGCGACGGGGCGTCAGCCCGGAAATGCTGGACGTGTTTCAAGTCGGCTGGAGCCGGGCGGACTGGCACGGGCTGGAGGAATTTCTCCAGAACCAGGGCTTTACCCGGGACCAGGCCGTGGATTGCGGACTGCTGGTGCGCAACGACCGGGGCAAGGTCTATGACCGCTTTCGAGGCCGGATCATGTTTCCGATCCATGATCTGACCGGCCGAGTCATCGCTTTTGGCGGACGGGCTATTGACAGCGAAGAACCGAAATATATCAACAGCAGTGAGTCGCCAATCTACACCAAGGGCCAACACCTGTACGGAATGCACCAGGCCCGCAAGGCCATTGTCCGGGACAAGCGAGCCCTGTTGACAGAAGGCTACCTGGACGTGATCGCCCTGCACCAGTACGGCTTCAGCGGAGCCGTGGGCGTGCTGGGCACGGCCCTGACTCCGGAACAGGTCAAACGCTTGGGCGGGTTTTGTTCCCGGGTGGACCTGCTTTTTGACGGCGATCAGGCCGGACAAAGGGCCGCGCTGAGGGCCGCGGAGATGTTCCTCGCCCAGGGGCTGGCCTGCCATGTGGCCACCCTGCCCCAGGGCGAGGACGTGGACAGCCTGTTGCACGCCCAAGGCCCCGAGGCCCTGCGGGCCGTGCTGGAAGCGGGACGTGACGGCCTGGACTTCAGCGTCCGGACCGTTTCCGGGACCTACGCCCCCAGGGAGATTATGGACTGGGTGCGCCGTTTTCTGGACAACGTCGCCGCGGACGACCTGCGTGGGTTCTACCTGCCCCGGCTGGCCGCCGGGCTGGGCATGTCCGAGGCCGAGTTGCGCCGGGGCCGTCCCTCGCGCCCAATGCAACCAGCGCCCCAGGCCGTTCAGCCAGGGGCGAACCGGCCCTCGACGAACCAGCTTGGCGCACCCCGATTGACGGCCCGTGATCGCCAACTGCTCGCCTTTGCCGTAAGCTGCCCGGAGTACCGCCCTGAGCTGGCGGCTTCCGGTCTGGACGCCGTGCTGGAGGATGCCTGGGCCAGGACTCTTTGGGACAAGTTGCGCGCCTTAGACACTTCTGACGCTTCCGACGTTTCCGTTGTCGCCCACAAAGCCCACGCGGACGCATCCGGATACGACTTCTCCGTCCTGGAAGAACCCGAGCGTCGGCTTTGCTATCAGCTCCTGGCCGAAGCCCCCCAGCGGGACCAGGCCGAAAGAGCCGCATTTTGGGCCGAAGTCCGAGAATTTATGACGAAGAATCAATTCAAGAAACGACAACAAGAGATGCTGCAAGCCTTGCGTGACGCCCAAGCCCAGGGCGACCAACAACGCGTGTCCACGCTTCTTCAAGCTTATCAAGATCTCGCCATGGAGGCATAATGAGCAATATCAAGGAAATCCAACAGATCAAGACGCTGATCGCCGAAGGGACCAAAAAAGGGTTTCTGACCTTCGAAGAGTTGAACAAGGCCCTGCCCTCGGAGATCAGCAACCCGGAACAGATTGAAGAAGTCATTAATATTTTTGACCAGTTGGACATCACGATCATTGATGCCGGCAAGGTGACCAAGGGCATCCTGACGGAAGAAATCGATGATGCACCGGCCACGGAAGCAACCGGGGTCCAGTTCACGGAAGGCGATGACGCCGAATACGCCCCTCGCGGCTCGGACCCGGTGCGCATGTACCTGCGAGAAATGGGTGCCGTCCCCCTGTTGGACAGAGAGGGTGAGGTGCATATCGCCAAGAAGATCGAGGTCGGCGAACTGGAAGTGCTCTACGCCCTGGTGGAAGTCCCGGTGGTCATCGAGGAATTGGTCAAGATCGGCGAAGACCTCAAGCTGGGCCGGATCAAGCTCAAGGACGTGGTCAAGACCATTGAGGAGGACGACCCGTCCGAAGACCAGATGAACCAGCGCCAACGGGTGCTGTTCCTGCTGGATGAAATCCGGGGCATATTCAAGAAGAAGCGCAAGGTCTACCAGAAGCTGGACCAGTGCGCCCGCCTGGATCGTCGGGTGCACGGGATGCAGATGGAAATCGTGGCCTTCAAGGAGGAAATCGTCGCCTCTCTGCGGGACATCAAGCTGGAAAAGACGCTTATCGACCGGCTGATCGAGACCGTTGAGGATTTTGTCCGGCAGATGCACAACTGCCAGCGGGACATCTCCGCCTATATCCTCTCCGTGGGCAAGAACCAGAGTGAAATCAAGGAAATTTTTGGAAAGCTGGACAAGCGCGAGATCAGTCCCGTGGCCGCGGCCGACAGCTTGAACATGACCATGGATGAACTGTTCTCATTCAAGGAGATGCTGGCCGGGAAGATGGAAATCCTGGAACGGTTGCGGGAACAGTGTCAGCACAGCGTCCATGATTTGGAGGAAGTGCTCTGGCGGGCCAATCGCGGGAACATCGCGGCCTTGGCCGCCAAGCAGGAGCTGATCCGCTCCAACCTGCGGCTGGTGGTGAGCATCGCCAAGAAGTACACCAACCGCGGCTTGCAGTTCCTGGATCTGATCCAGGAAGGCAACATTGGGCTGATGAAGGCCGTGGACAAGTTCGAATACCAGCGCGGCTACAAGTTCTCCACCTATGCCACTTGGTGGATCCGCCAAGCCATCACCCGGGCCATCGCGGACCAAGCCCGGACCATCCGCATCCCGGTGCACATGATCGAAACCATCAACAAGTTGATCCGCACCTCCCGCTACCTGGTCCAGGAGTTGGGCCGCGACCCTTCGCCCGAGGAAATCGCCGAGCGCATGGACTACCCCTTGGACAAGGTCAAGAAAGTGCTCAAGATCGCCAAAGAGCCCATTTCCCTGGAAACGCCCATCGGTGAGGAAGAGGACAGCAGCCTGGGCGACTTCATCGAGGACAAGAAGGCCCTGGCCCCAGCTGAAGAGGTGGTCAACGCCAAACTCTCGGAGCAGATCGCGGAAATCCTCTCCGAACTGACCCCGCGGGAAGAACAGGTGTTGCGCAAGCGCTTCGGGATCGGCGAGCCCTCGGACCACACCCTGGAAGAGGTGGGCAAGCTGTTCAACGTCACCCGTGAACGTATCCGGCAGATCGAGGCCAAGGCCCTGCGCAAGCTCCGCCACCCCGGCCGCAGCAACGTACTGCGCTCATTCTACGATGGCTGATCAACGGCAATTTTCCTTCAGGAGGCCCGTCATGACCTCGTCCTCACCGATCCTCTACGCTGCCAGGGCCATGCTTGTCGCCCTGCTCTGGCTGGTTTGGGCCACGCCTGTTTCCGCCTCGGAGTCCCGTGTTAAATGGATTCCGGACGGGGACACGATTCACATGGAGGATGGTCGCCGAGTGCGCCTTTTGGGCATCGACGCCCCGGAGATGGGACGGGATGGCGGGCCGGATCAGTATTACGCACGTGAGTCACGGGACTACCTGCGCCGCCTGATCGAGGGCCGACCTGTCCGCCTGGAGGCCGACGGCCAGGGACCGGACCGATATGGGCGCCTCCTGGCGTATGTCTTTCTGCCGGATGGACGGATGGCCAACGAGGTGCTCGTGGAGGAAGGGCTGGCCTTTTTCTACCCGCACACCCACCAGGACAGGGAGTTCCAACGGCGGATGCTCGAAGCCCAGAAACGGGCCATCATGGCCCGCAAGGGCTTCTGGCCACGCATCCTATCCCTGCCTCAGCCGGCCGGCTGGGTGGGCAACCGCCGCAGCAAGCGCTTTCACCATCCGGAAAGTCACTATGCCGCGCGAATCAGCCCCAAAAACCGCGTTGCTCTGTCCTCCCTGGAACAGGCCTTTCTTGAAGGCTACGCTCCGGCCCGAAGCAGTTCGCCCTGGCCGGACGCGGACTGATGCAAAGGATTCTCGCCATGACGAGATCCCTGCGCAAAACGTCGTTTTGCGCAGGGATCTGAATTCTATTTATCCATCTCCGCGGCCAAATGCTTCTGGATCTCCAGAGTCGTCTGGGCGGAGATGTTTTTCGGCACTTCGAGGAAAACGGCACCGGCCACGGCCTTGGTCATTTGATCGCGCAGCATTCCCAAAAACGCCGGCGCGGCGAAGACGCCGAGCTGCTCGAATCGGCGATCGCCATACGCCTTTTCCAGGACTTCGGCGACGATCCGGGAAAAGATCAAGGCTTCCTGTTTTTTGGGATCAGAGGACGGCTCCAGCCCGTGACGGCCCTGTCCTCCTCCGTCCAGGGACAGTCCCGGACGATCCCTGCTCATTTCCTGCTCCGGGAGACGGCTTTCCGGGTGCGTCAAGGTTTCCAACTCCTCAAGCTTCCCGCCCACCGGAGCATTGAAAATTCGGGCCTTGCTGCTGTCGGCAACAACGATCCAGCGTTTCTTCATCGTCTCCTCCTTCTGGTTGTCAGGGTGTTGACCTCTTTGCGCCAAGCCGTCCGCACAGTGTTGGGTCGTTGCAAACTTCCCATCCGCGGCCTCGCTGCAAAGCGTTCAATCTCTCATATATGAAAAAAATGCATCCCCTTTGGACTCCTCCTTGGGCTCCCCCTTGGACTCTTTTGTTCCTTGCATTTATGTTGATCACATTCGAGCACGGCGTGCAAGCTTGACTTTCCACCGCTTGCCTCCGAAGGCAACAACATCAGGCAGGAGAGCCAAACATGATTCTTCAAACGGGCCAACATACGTGTTATGATGCGCAAGGCAATGAGCTGGATTGCGGTCAAACCCTGCAGGATGGCCGATTCCGGCATGGGCTGGCCTGGCCGGAACCGCGCTTTGAGGCGGACGATCAAGTTGTCCAGGATCGATTGACCGGACTGATCTGGCCCCGCAACGCCAACCTCGGCGATTTTCCCATGACCTGGCCCGAAGCCTTGGATTTCGTGTCAAGAATGAACCGCGAACAAACCCTTGGCTTCGCCGACTGGCGACTGCCCAACCGCCGCGAATTGCGCAGTCTGGTGAGCTACCAGGCCAAACGCCCGGCGTTGCCCCAGGGGCATCCTTTCGTCAATGTTGTGCTGGGCTGGTACTGGACCTCCACCTCCGCGGCCATCAACCCGGCCTACGCCTGGTATGTGCACATGGAGGGCGCTCGAATGTTCTACGGCCGCAAGGACCAATATTACCTCACTTGGCCAGTGCGGGCGGGAGATCCAGCTTGCTTCTTCCGTACCGGGCAGAGCCGCTGCCATGACCAGCACGGACGGGAGACGGACTGCACGAATTCCATGCTGGATGGGGCGATTCGATTCGGCACGACCTGGCCGACGCCCCGCTTCTCGGTCCGCGAGGAAACGGTTCGAGACGACTTGACCGGACTGTACTGGCTTCCACGCGCCGACCTGACCGAACGGCTCATCACGTGGAGCCAGGCCCTGGAGGCCGTTGAAAGCCTTCGAGAACAACGCTTCGCCGGGCGAGACGACTGGCGGCTGCCCAACATCAACGAGTTGGAGTCCCTGGTAGACTGCTCCGCGCATGATCCGGCCCTGCCCAGCGACCACCCCTTCAGTCATGCCAGCGAGGGCTACTGGTCCTCCACGACCAGTTTTTTCGAAACGGACTGGGCCTGGGTGCTCTATCTGCACAAGGGCGCCCTGGGCGTCGGCTTCAAAACCAACCCGGATTTTCTGGCCTGGCCCGTGGCCGGAGTTCCGAAAATTTCGTGAGAAGCCTCGAAATCCCCGCAACGGGATGGTTGAGAAAATACGGACCGACGGGTAATGGATTGTACTTGACCATTGACGAAGGACGGCT
>SKYX01000250.1 GCA_007127655.1 Desulfonatronum sp. | reverse complement strand
GATCCCCAGGCCGCGATCCGTTTGGGCATGGCGGCCACCATCTATCACTGGGCCCTGCATCCTTGGGCGATCTATTCGATCCTGGCCCTGGGCTTGGCCCTGTTCAGTTTTAACAAGGGCCTGCCCTTGACGGTCCGCTCCATATTTTACCCAATCCTTGGTGAGCGAGTCTGGGGCTGGCCTGGCCATGTCATCGATATTCTGGCCATTTTCGCAACTCTCTTCGGGCTGGCCACCTCTTTGGGGATTGGCGCCTCCCAGGCCGCAGCGGGGCTGGGCTACCTGTTCAATCTCCCCGACGGGAGCACGATGCAGGTCCTGTTAATCATCGGCATTACCCTGCTGGCTCTGATTTCCGTGGTAGCCGGCCTGGAAGCCGGGGTGCAGCGCCTGTCACAGATCAACATGGTCCTGGCCGCGTTGTTGATGCTTTTCGTGATCATCGTAGGACCGACCCTGGCCATCCTGACGGGGTTTTTCACCAACCTGGTCAGCTACTTCCAGCACCTGCCGGCCCTGGCCAACCCTATCGGCCGGGAAGACGCCAATTTTGCCCAGGGCTGGACGGCATTCTACTGGGCTTGGTGGATTTCCTGGTCGCCCTTTGTGGGCATGTTCATCGCCCGGGTTTCCAGGGGACGGACCGTGCGTGAATTTCTCGTGTCGGTCCTGCTGATACCCTCCGCGGCCTGCGTCTTGTGGATGACGGTTTTCGGGACCACCGCCATTGGTCAGGTTGTCAGGGACGGCTACACGGCCGCCGCGGATGCCGCTTTGCCGTTGCAGCTCTTCGCCATGCTCGACGTTCTCCCTCTGGCCCAGATCACCTCGCTCATCGGGATCATCCTGGTGGTGGTCTTTTTCGTCACCTCTTCGGACTCCGGCTCGTTGGTCATTGACACCATCGGTGCCGGCGGCAAGGTGCAAGCACCGGTTATACAGCGTGTTTTCTGGTGCACCTTTGAGGGGCTGGTGGCCGTTGCCCTGATTCTAGGCGGCGGACTGGTGGCGTTACAGGCTATGGCGGTCTCCACGGGCTTCCCGTTCACCATCGTGCTGCTGGTGGCTTGCTGGTCGCTAATCAAGGGCCTGGCTTCCGAGCCGCACGCCAAGAAGGCCTGAGCACCGTTCGCTTCAAAATGCCAGACCCGGGCCGGGGCATCGTTTCCGACTCTCCAGCCTGTCCCTCGGCCCGGGTCGTTTTCCAACTATTTTCAAAACCCAGAGTGGTATGGAAGTCGAACAAATTGAAATAGCGAATCACCTGCGACGCTTCGAGCCTTTTGAGGCCCTGCCGGAGGAGGTCGTGGCCCGCGTGGCCGCGAATGCTGATGTGGTCTACCACAAGGCGGGGAGCGACATCCTGCTGCTCAATGATGAGATTCATGAATTTTATTTTATTCGCAGTGGCGTGGTGGAACTCTTCCGGCGCGACGGGGAATTTTACAACCGTTTGGGAGAGGGAGAAATTTTTGGCCAGATGAGCCTGATGATGCACAATCGGGTCCGTTTTCCGACCAGAGCGCTGGAAGACACCCTGTTGTACATCATCCCCAAGGAAATTTTCGATGAGCTGTGCGACAACCATGAGGTTTTTGCCGACTTCGTCGAGTTTGGGGATCGGTCGCGGCTTCGGCAGACCGTCTCCCGGGCCCAGCAGTCCAATGAAATGATGCGCACCAAGGTGAGCAGGCTGATCGGTCGTGAACCGGTAATCGTCGATCAGACGGCCAGTGTGCATCAAACCGCGATAAAAATGACCGAAGAGCGCGTCTCTTCGGTGCTGGTCACGGACACGAACGAGGATGGTGAATCCTCCGTGGTCGGTATCGTGACGGACCAGGACTTGCGCACCCGGTTCATCGCGCCCGCACTGGAGTTCGACACGCCGATCACGGCCATCATGTCTGCCAATCCAGTTACCCTTGACGCCAACCTGTACGTGTTCGACGCCATGTTGGCCATGCTGCGCCACAACGTGCATCACCTGCCGCTGATGCGCTCCCAGCAAGCCGTGGGGGTGATCGCGCTGTCCGACTTGATCCGCTACGAATCCCAGAACAGTCTGTTCGTGGTGGCCAAGCTTCTGCGGGCCCAGAATCAGGCAGAACTGGTGAGCTTGGGAAAGGATATCGACGCCAGTTTCGTGCGCATGGTCAACGAGGACGCCAATTCACACATGGTCGGCAGTGCCATGACCGTGTTCGGGCGCAGTATTTTCCAGCGACTGGTGGAACTAGCCGAGGAGCAACTCGGCCCCCCGCCGATCCCCTGCTGCTTTCTGACCCTGGGATCCATGGCCAGGGACGAACTGCTGCCCGGCGGGGACCAGGATAATGCCCTGGTCCTGGACGACAGTTTTGATGCTGTCAAACACGATGGGTATTTCCAGAAGCTGGCGGCTTTTGTTTCCGATGGGCTGGCAGCCAACGGATTTCCCTACTGCAAGGGCGGGGTGATGGCCACCACGGACAAATGGCGTCAGCCCCGGCATGTGTGGAGCAAGTATTTCGCGGACTGGATCGCCTATCCCTCCAAGGATGCGATGCTGAACAGTTCGATGTTTTTCGATCTGGACGGGGTCTGGGGGCATACCGAATGGGTTATTCCTTTCCGGCAGCAGATCGCCCGACAGGCCGCGAACCATAACCTGTTTCTGAGTTCCCTGGGACGAGCCGCCCTGTATCGCACCCCTCCATTGGGGTTTTTCAAGGATTTTGTGCTCGAGCAGGATGGGGAGCACAAAAACTCCCTCAATCTCAAGCGACGTGGCACAGCCCCCTTGGTGGCCCTGGTCCGGGTCCATGCCCTGGCCGTGGGGTCCACGGCCCAGAATACCTTTGAACGTCTGGAAGACATTAAAGCCGCCCGATATCTGCCTCCCGGTCGGCCCGAAGCCCTGCGCGACGCTATGGAAATCATGTCCATGGTCCGGCAGCGGCACCATGCCGAACAGGTCCAGCACAAGCAGAAGGTGGACAACAATATCAATCCTGAAGACTTGAGCCAGTTCGACCGGCGCAACCTCAAGGAAGCCTTCCAGGTTCTCAATGACGCCCAGAACTTTCTGAAAGTGCGACCCGTCAAAGGGCGAGGTTTTAAAGGGGCAAAGCGTGTTTTTTCCACGTCCTGAGAAATGGAAGCGCCGAAAGGGCGAGCCACTTCCTTGGAGGGGCCTGTACGAAAAACGGCTGGCCCAGGTTCGGCACCTTTTGCTTCGGGAATTCTACCAGGCCGGGGTCGTCGATGCCGGGACAGCCTTGGCAGACGTGCCGATGGTGGCGCTGGATTTTGAAACCACCGGTTTTGACCCCGACAAGGACGCCATCGTCAGCATCGGCCTGGTACCGTTCACGCTGCGACGAATTTTCAGCAGCCGGGGACAATACTGGGTCGTCAACCCTGGCAAACGGTTGAAAAAGGAATCGGTGGTTTTTCACCGCATCACCCACTCCGAGGTTCAGGAACGTCCCGACCTTTCAGAAGTCCTGCCCGGGTTGATCACGGCCATGACGCAATCCGTCGTCGTCGTGCACTATCGGCAGATCGAACGGCGATTCCTGGATGCCGCGGTGCGGCAACGATGGGAGGAGGGGTTCATCTTCCCGGTCATTGACACCATGGATATCGAGGCCCGTCTGCACCGGCAGGACGACAAGGGGTGGTGGACCCGCCTGAAAGCCCATTTGGCGGCCCGCCTGTTGGGCCGCGACAGGCAATCCCTGCGCCTTGCGGCCAGCCGGACCCGCTACAACCTGCCCGTCTACTCCCCGCACCATGCCCTGACCGACGCCTTGGCCACCGCCGAACTGTTCCAGGCCCAGGCCGCGTGGCATTTTACCCCGCAAACCCCTGTCAGCGACCTGTGGCGGTGAAGCAATGAGGGCAATGCCTCCCCCAGATTCCCGCCCGCCGAGGGGAACGACCGTGCGTACCAGCAGCAGGTGGAATCCTTCGCGTCCAGGCAGCAAAACTGTCATGAATAAAACATCTTATTCCCAATCGTTTATCCCAACTCAGGAGAGAACCGCATGAAAACAAAAGTCGTGGTCACGGTAGGGCCGGCAATCGATTCGGAGGACATGTTGCGCCGGATGATCGAGCAAGGGGTGTGCATCTTTCGGTTAAATTTTTCCCATGGTGACCGGTCCTATTTTGAAACGATCATCGCCCGGTTGAAGAAACTGGAGGCGGAGATGGATGTCGCCTTGAGCCTGTTGCAGGATCTTTCGGGGCCTAAAATCCGGATCGGTGAAATAGCGGACGCTCCCTGGGACGTGCATAAGGATGATTTACTGTATATGGGCCTGCCGGGTGGGCAAAAGGATATGGAGGCCAACGGCCAGCTCGTCAAAGGATTGCGCTGGCTGGACCTGGATCAGCCGAATATGCTGGAAGTCCTGGAGATGGGGGATACGGTGACCCTCAGCGACGGCGGCTTGCAGTTCCAGGTCGTGGAGAAGGTCGACCCCCGGACGGTCCTGCTCAAGGCGCTCAACGCGGGTTTGTTGTCGTCAAAAAAAGGTGTTGCTTTTCCCGGCAAGGTCAGCCCATTGCCGGCATTCACGCCCAAGGATCGCATGGACCTGGCCTATGGCCTGGAGTTGGGGGTGAACGTTGTGGCCCTGTCTTTTGTTCAGGACGCCCAGGATATCCGTTCCCTGATCAACGAGATGGAGCGGCTGGGGTATCGGGTGCCGGTGATCGCCAAGCTGGAACGACGCAACGCCGTGGAAAATCTTCAGGAGATTCTGGAACTGGTGGACGGGATCATGGTCGCTCGGGGCGACTTGGGTCTCGAATGCCCCCTGGCCACCCTGCCGGGCTTGCAAAAAGAAATCATCAAGGCCTGCAACCAGGCCGGCAAGCCGGTGATCGTGGCCACCCAGATGCTGCTGTCCATGGTGGACAACCCTATGCCGACCCGGGCCGAGATTACGGACGTGGCCAACGCCATTCACGACGGGACGGACTGCGTGATGCTCTCCGAGGAAACCGCCATCGGCAACCACCCTCTGGAAGCGGTGCGGACCATGCGGGAGATCGGCCTGGAGGCCGAGCGCTTCGGCGCAAAGCATCATCCCGGGCCCAAAGCGCCCAAGGATCAGTCCGATCCGGCCTGGTTCCTGGCCTATGCCGCCTGCCTACTGGCGGAAAAGGCCCATGTCCGCGCCCTGGTGGCTCACAGCATTTCCGGAGCCACGATCCGTCATCTCAGTGCCTGTCGGCCAGAGCAGCCGATCCATGCCCTGTGCCCGGACTACCCGGCGCGTCAGTTCCTGAATTTCTCCAAAGGCGTGCTGCCGCACTCCATCAAGGAACAGCTTTCGGATCACCTGGATCGAACCGAGTACTTCGTGGACAGCAACCCGGATTTCTTTGCCACTGGTGAGGCCGTGGTCATCACCGCCGGCCAGCCCAAGCCCCGCCAAGAGCGCGTGGCCACGAATCTGGTCAAGATTTACGTGAAGTGAAGGGTTTTTGTATCTACTCAGCACAGAGTCATGTCGTTGCCGGAGCAAGAGCGGACACAAAATGTGCTGAGTAGATACGGATTTTTTGCAGGTGCCGGATGCACTTGGCTTGTCCTGCACACATCAACTGATCACAACGTAAAGTTCTTCAGCAGCACCCCAGCGGCCCTGGAATTTCGGATATTGTAAGTGGCGTGGGACATGTCGTGGCCCACGCTGAGGGTCACGGCATGGTCCGGGAGGGTTTTGAACATTTCCTCGTCGCTTTCCGCGTCACCCATGGCCAGGATGAAGTCCCAGTCCCGCTTGGAGCTGAAGTGCATGGCGGCCACGGCCTTGCTGATTCCGGCGCTGCGTACTTCGACCACCATGGGGCTTTGCAGAATCTGGATGCCCACATTGGAGGCCAGCCCGCGCAGGGTTTCAGCCAGTTCCCGGGCCCGTTGCGCCCCGAGGTTGCGATCCGCCTGGCGATAGTGCCAGGCCATGGAAAAGTCCTTGTCCTCCACGAAGGTGCCCGGCACGCGAGAGCTGAAGCGCTCCAGAATCGGGCGGATCTGCTCCTTCCAGTCGTTGAGCAGCGGGCGGATCATCCGCCATTGGCCGTCGGTCTCCCGGACCCAGACCCCGTGCTCGGCTACCAGGGCCACGGGCAGGCCGTCCAGGCAGCGTTCCAGATTGTACTTGTCCCGTCCGCTGAGGATGACCACCTGGGTCTCGGGCAGGTCGGCCAGGGCCAGGAGAGTGGTCCGGATTTCCTCCGAGGGGCAGGCCATGGACGGGGCGTCGTGAAAGGGTACCAGGGTTCCGTCGTAGTCCAGCAGCAGCAGGCGGCTTTGGGCGGACTTGCACCGACGGACGACTTCCTGGGCCGCGTCTGCGCTGATGAATGTGGACTCCATTCGTTCCTGCTCTGCCTTGACGTGCAGCAGGGAATTCATGAAATCCTCGGCCCAATGGTTGACGTCAAAGCGCTCCAGCCGGTTTTTGAGCAGGGTCATGATCCGGCGCTGCTCTTCTTCCGGTGTTTCCAGGGCCTTGTGAATGGCTTCCGCGAGGTCCGTCAGGCTGTTGGGGTTGACGATCAGGG
>SKYX01000146.1 GCA_007127655.1 Desulfonatronum sp. | reverse complement strand
GTTCCAGAAAGTTGGCCAGTGTTGTTGTTGACTATGGAAATGTTGGCGTCAGTTGACAGGTCGGCGATCACAGCACTGGAGAGCATGGAGAAACCGCCCGCACCGGTCAGCGTGCCGCCCTCAATCCGGGTGGTCGAGCCGGTCAGTTCCACTTCGCCGCCCAACGCGGCTTCGATGGTGCCGCCGGTATTGTCCAGCACGCCGTTGGTAATGAAGGTCAACGTGCTGCCGTCGGTGGCCCGCATGGTCCCGGTGTTAATCCGGGTCGTTCCGGCTGTCGAGCGCAGCTGCACCGTCAGCCCAGCGTCGCCCACGGCCTCGATCAGCCCGCGGTTGTCCAGGCCGATGATAGCGAAGCCACCCAGATTTCCGGCCCCGCGGATGGTGTGACCTTCATCATTAATCAGCGTGGCCCCGGCGGTACCGGTAATCCGGTTGCCATTCGATCCGCTGAAATTACTCATCTCGACCGAACCAGACCCACTCAACGTGGTATCGCCGCCGATACTCAGCCAAGTACCCAAGCCGGTTGAATTCAATCGGAAGATACCGTCATTGTCGAGACTGCCTCCCGTCACCGTGAATGTCAGATTGTTATTCACTCCCACTTCATCGTCGGCGTCGATAGTCAACGTCCCCACCGAGGTGGTACCCGTAACCGTGACCACCGAATCGATGCCGATCTTGCCGCCGTCAACGAACACATCGTTGGCAGCACCAGGAACAACACCCGTGTCCCATTGCGTCGTGTCGTTCCAGTTGCCCGCACCGCCCTGCCAGGTGACGTCCTGCGCCCACCCCGGCCCGCCCCACAGCAGCACGGCCGCTGCTATGAGGCCAATCAATTGCCCTTTACGTTTCGATTTCATCCTGGTTGCTCCATGTCATGGGTTGTGTTTCGCGCTTACCAAAAAGCGCTCATCTGCCACAGCAGGGCAACACATCAGCACCACAACCACAGGCACGACCGGTCCCCACGGTTTGGCCCAAAACAAGAATCATGCCAACAAGGCATCCCACTTAAATTCCAGGACAAAAACATTTACCTTGAACGTCGGGCATTGAGTGCTGGAAGAAATTCCGACAGTACCAGTCAGGAATGAGCCAAAAAATGAGGGTGAACAGCATCAATTCGGAATCGAAGGAGGAATCATGAAATGATTAATCAGCACATGATTTCAGTGTGTTTCGGTTTTCTGGGGGAGGGATAGGACCGGAAAGTGCAAGAAAACCCGACAGCGCGTAAAGATTTTCGACAAATATTGTTGTATTCCAAATATTTGCTATTGCAACTATTGATTATGACCTCCTGAGGGCTCATCTTCCTTGCCCAGCGCAACATCCCGAAGCAGTACTGTTTTTTCCACAGGGCAATTTCGTTCTCAGCTCTCATCCTCATAACGGATCGAAATCGAAACCGAGCCAGAGCGCCCGTGGTTCGAAAACAAATCTGCCTTGGATTTTTCCGGCAAGAATCTTGACAGACCGAAGCAGTTGTCCATAGAAGACTTCTCTTTTTCCAATTTCATTTTCAGGAGTTTTACGATGCAAGTCGAAAAGACGAAAAACGGCGCCGCCGGCGCCTTTGTGTTTCAGCCCGTGGTGGAAAAGTGCGAAGGGTGCGAACGGATCAAGGAAGACGACGGGCTGCGCCATTGCAGCAGCTACGCCGAACCCGAGGCCAAGTGGGCTCTGGGAGTCTGCAATTTCGCCACCCATGTCAAGGCCAGCGTGGACAAGCAGGGCAAGGTCAAGATCAACCCGTTGAAAGCCTCCAAGCGCGCTGCTCGCGGCCGGTAAACGACCCTCTTGGTTTTGGGATATTGCTCTGATGCGTGACGCTTTGTGCTCCGTCATCGCCGGTGGACGCGACCGGATGATCGAGCTGCAGCGCGATCTGGTGGCTATTCCGGCCCTGGGACCGGTCAACGGTGGCCAGGGCGAACGGGAAAAGGCCGAATACCTTTTGCGCCTGGTGCGGTCCATGGGTATTCGACGGATCGAAGAGATTCCGGCACCGGACGATACAGTGGCCTGCGGCTTCCGGCCCAATCTGGCCGCGGTGATTCCGGGCCGGGACGTCTCAAGGACCTTCTGGGTCATCTCGCATACCGACATCGTCCCTCCGGGCGACGCGGAACTGTGGACCAGCCCGCCCTACGAACTGCGGGTGGACGGGGATCTGATCTACGGACGCGGCGTGGAGGACAACCACCAGGGCTTGGTGGCTTCTTTGCTGGTGGCCGAGGCCGTGCTCGCCGGGTCCGAGCCGCCGCCCATCAATTTCGGGATGCTCTTTGTCGCTGACGAAGAAACCGCCAGCGCCAAAGGGTTGGACTACGTGCTGACCCACCGCCGGGACCTCTTCGGCCCCCGGGATCTGATCCTGATTCCGGATTTCGGGACAGCGGACGGAGAGATGGTGGAAGTGGCCGAAAAAAGCCTGCTTTGGTTGAAGTTCTCGGTCTTCGGCAAACAGTGTCACGCCTCCACCCCCCAAAAAGGCGTCAACAGTCTGGTCGCCGCGTCGGATTTGATCCTGCGTTTGCGCTCCCTGTACGCCCGCTTCGACCACCAGGACCCGCTGTTTTTCCCCCCCAGCTCCACCTTTGAGGCGACGAAAAAGGAAGCCAACGTCCCCAACGTGAACACCATTCCCGGGCTGGATGTCTTCTATCTGGACTGCCGGGTCCTGGTTGAATACGACCTGGGCGAGATCCAGGCCGCCGTGAGCGAGACCTGCTCCGAAGTGGCCGCGGATCACGGGGTGCGCGTGGAGTGGGAGATCGTCCAGGAAGTCCGCTCAGCTCCGGCCACCCCGCCGGACAGCCCCATTGTCCAACGCATGCTGGCCGCGGTCCGGGCCGTGCACGGGACCAACCCCAGGCCCATGGGCATCGGCGGCGGCACAGTGGCCTCGTTTCTGCGCCGCCAAGGCATCCCCTGCGTGGTCTGGTCCACCCTTTTGGGCACGGCCCACCAGCCCAACGAGCATTCTTCCATCCGGAACACCCTGGCCGACGCCCAAGTCATGGCCCATGTCCTGTGCATGAACGACCCGGCCTGAAGACCGAACAGGAACCCGGGACGAATCTTTCCGGGACCGCCCGGATTTGACCCGGGTGATCCTTCACCATCCCCCATGCCTCGATCCTCCACCACCGAAGACCCTCCCTCTTCCCGGCCCTTTGACCGCCCAACCCTCCACAAGCCCTTGGAGCCGGACCAGTTCGACGTCATCGTCGTGGGCGCCGGCCATGCCGGGTGCGAGGCAGCCATGGCCGCGGCCCGGATGGGCCTGACCACTCTGCTGCTGACCATCAACATCGACCGTATCGGCCATCTTTCCTGTAATCCGGCCATCGGCGGCCTGGCCAAGGGGCATATGGTCAAGGAGATCGACGCCCTGGGTGGATGCATGGGAGTCTGGGCCGACCAGGCCGGAATCCAGTTCCGAGTTCTGAACACCCGTAAAGGACCGGCCGTCCGGGCCACCCGGGCCCAAATCGACCGGAACGCCTACATGCGGGTGGTCCAGCGGGACGTCTTTGCCCAGGAGCGGCTCTGGGTCCGCCAGGAAATGGTGGACGCTCTGCTGGACCGGGACGGGCGCGTCGTGGGCGTGCGCACCCATCTGGGCGAGAACCTGCTCGCCCGAGCCGTGCTCCTGACCACGGGAACATTTTTACGCGGCTTGATCCATATCGGCCTGGAACACTTTTCCGGGGGGCGGCTCGGCGACCCGCCGGCAAAATCGCTTTCCGCGGACCTGCTCCGGCTCGGCCTGGAATTGGGGCGGCTGAAGACCGGCACGGTGCCCCGGTTGCGCCAAGACAGCATCGACTACCAGTCCATGACCCCCCAACCCGGGGACGATCCGCCGCGACCCTTCAGCTTTCATTCTCCCGGCATCCGTCTGCCCCAGGTTCCCTGCCACCTGACCCATACCAACGCAGCCACTCACGCCATCATCCTCTCCGGACTGGACCGCTCCCCGCTGTATACCGGAATCATCCAGGGAACCGGAGCGAGATACTGCCCGTCCATTGAGGACAAAATCGCCCGATTCCCGGACAAGGACCGCCACCAGGTCTTTGTGGAGCCCGAAGGCGTGGACCATCCGGAAGTCTACCCCAACGGCCTGCCCACCAGCCTGCCCCTGGAGATTCAGCGAGCCATGCTGCGGACCATTCCCGGCCTGGAGAAGGCCCAGATTATCCGCCCCGGCTATGCCATTGAGTACGATTTCGTCTTTCCGGAGCAGCTTTTGCCGACCCTGGAAACCAAGGCCGTTCGAGGCCTGTATCTGGCTGGTCAGATCAACGGAACCTCCGGATACGAGGAGGCGGCGGCCCAGGGACTTTGGGCCGCACTAAACATCGCCGCGGCCCTGACCGACGCTCCTCCCTTTCTCCTCGGGCGCGACCAGGCCTACATGGCCGTGCTGGTGGACGACCTGGTGACCAAGGGAACCCGCGAACCCTACCGAATGTTCACCTCCCGGGCCGAACACCGCCTGCTGCTGCGCGAAGGCAACGCGGATCAGCGCCTGACCTCTTTAGGCCGGTCCCTGGGCCTGGTTCGGGACGATCACTGGCATATTTTTTCGCGCAAGCACAGCGCCTTGCACGCCGTCTTGGAAGGGCTGCGCACCGTCACGGTCCGGCCCGACGCCGCCACCAGGGCGTTCTGCGAGTCACGGGGCACGGCTCTGCCGGGCAAGGCCCTCACTCTGGAGGAACTGCTCCGCAGACCGGAACTGCACTTGGCAGACATGGCCGTGTTCTGGCCGGACTTGGCCAACCTGGAGACGGATGTGACCGAGGAAGTGGAGAACCGGGTTAAATACGCCGGATATCTGACCCGGCAGGAGGAGTTGGCCGGACGGGACCAGTTCCTGGAACAAATCCGGTTGCCAGAGGACCTGGACTTCGAGCGTGTTGCTGGACTTTCCCGTGAGGTTCGGGAAAAGTTGGCTCGCGTCAGGCCAGTGAACATGGGCCAGGCCGGCCGGATTTCCGGTGTCACCCCGGCGGCCCTGGGATGCCTGCGCATTCACCTGCGCAAAATGGAGAAAACGACTTCCACACCGCAAAATCCCCCTCCCACGCCCGAACCATGAGACTGCCCCTGGTCCAAACCCTGGGTCGTTGGGCCATCGACCGGTCCCAAAGCTACACCCGGATGGCGCGCATCCTGGTCCAGATCGGCTCGGCGTTTGCGCGGCTTTCCTTTCTCAACCCGGCCGTATTTTTCGTCCTTGTCCGTCAAGTCTACTTCACCGCGGTCCAGCCGCTGACCATCATCACCGTGGCGGCTCTGGTCCTGGGCTCGGTCACGGTGCATATCCTGCTCCGCTTTCTGATCAGCCTGGGGGCCTACGAGCAGATCGGGGAGTATCTGGTCACGGCCATGCTCCATTACATCGCGCCCATCACCTGCACCCTGATCATCGTTCTGCGCTCGGGAACCGCGGTGCTGACCGAGGTGGCCCTGATGAAAATCAACCGGGAAATCGACACCCTGGGCGCCCTGGCTGTGCCGGTGGAGGAATATCTCTATCTTCCGCGCTTTCTGGCGTTTGTGATCGCCGGTCCCTGCCTGAGCTTTTGTTTTTGCGTCATCGGCCTGTTCGGCGGCTTTTTCACGCTAGGTTTCCTGCACGACATCACCTTTGCCAGCTACCTGGACCGACTCCTGGACGCGGTGCATATCTCGGACGTGGTGAACCTGATCGCCAAGTCCACGATCATGGCCGGCCTGGTCTGTCTGGTAGCCCTGCAACGCGGACTCAGCGTCCAGCGTTCCTTTACCGAAGTTCCCATCCGACTGATCCAGGGCATGATTCAGACCGTGACCCTGATCATCGCCGTGGAAGTGCTCTTCAACCTGTTTTAGAGGATGCAATCGAATCGTCGCAACGTCATGTCCACGTTCCCGGTCTCCATCTCCACCCTCACGGCCCAGCGCCGACACCTGCTTCTGGTTTCCGAGGACGAGTCCACGATTTCCCGCTTCAGGGCCATGGTTGTTCAGTCCGACTTCCACATTGGGGTCATTAGCGACGACTTCCCCTTCCTGACCAACATTTCCGCGCTGGAGAACATCGTCCTGGGGTGCATGTACCACAAGGCCATGTCGCTGCAATCCTGCCGAAAAAACATCCAGGGCCTCGTCGACGCCCTGGGACTGAATGAAAACTTGGATCAGCAGGCCCAGTTCATGAGCAGGCCGATGCTGTTGAAAATGCATCTGCTCCGCTGCATGGCCATGGAATCGACCTTTATTTTTTTACCCATGATTTCCCGCTCGGACTGCGACATCCTGCACCGGGCAGCGGAAACCCTGGATCGAGACGTTTTTCTCTGGGCCACATGCTTGTCAAACGATCAGGATGTCTATACTTCCTTGGAATTCCCCATCATTGACCTGAACTCAACGCCATGAGCCTCAACCAACGCACCCTGGAACTCAAGGTCGGCTTTTTCGTGCTGGCCATCCTCGTCGCCGTGGTCGTTCTGATCGTCTATATCGGGATCAAGAAGGACCTCTTCGCCGAGCGCATCCAATACACCGTG
>SKYX01000281.1 GCA_007127655.1 Desulfonatronum sp. | reverse complement strand
TGATGAACGATTCCTGGTTCAGTCAGACAATCGATCCGTCCCAAACAGGGTCAACCAGCCTCATATTTTTCAAATGGTTGCGTGAGAACAAAATTGCCCTGACCCGTCCCGGCTTTTTCGGCGATGTGCAGCTGCACGATCCCGAAGGTCATGGGCACGGAGTAGGCCCGGGCAAACCCGGCCTGAAGCAGCTCCCCGCATAAGGTCCCGGCGTCCGGGAATTCCTGGATCGATTCGGCGAGGTAGCGGTAGGCCTGGGGGTCACCGGAGAAAATCCGCCCGATCAACGGCAGGACGCGATGCAGGTAGAGGTTGTAGAATCCGCGCAGGATTTTTTGGCGGCCCGCCCCAAACTCCAGAATGCAGAATCTCCCTCCCGGCGTGAGCACCCGGAGTACTTCCCGATACGCCGCCTCCCTGGGGCGGATGTTGCGGATCCCGAAGGCGATGGTCACGCAGTCCACGCAATCATCCCGGGCGGGCAGGGCCCGCCCATCGGCCACCACCGGCTGGATACGTGGACGTGAAGGGATGCCTCCCTCTTCTCCCTTACCGCGAATCTTGCGCTGTCCGCGGCGCAGCATCGGCTCGGAAAAATCCATGGCCACGACGTCCACATCGGGCATATGACGGACGATTTCCCGGGATACGTCCAGGGTGCCGGCGGCCAAATCCAGGACCCGGTTGGTCCGGTGAACGCGGACGCAACGTCTGAGGCGCTTGCGCCAAACAACGTCGCACCCCAGGCTCAGGAAGTGATTCAGGAAGTCGTACCAGGGGGCGATGCGTCCGAACAGGCCGACGACGCGGTGCCCATGATCCTTGTGGTCGTCCTTGTGGTTCGGATTCATACCCGTGCCGCCATGGACGTCACTTTGCCTCCTCCGGGGCGTCGCCTTCCGGCGTGTCCGCCCCTGCCTCGTCGCGGATGGTGCCGAGAACGGAGCGGTAAATTTCCCCAAACAATTCCGGAAAGGTGTTCGGAGAAATCCGGTTCGTTTCGATGAACTTGACCACGATTTCCTTGGTCACCTGCAGGGCCTGCTTTTGCATCTGATCCATTCTCGCGACCTCCACGGCAAAGAAAAAACCCGCCCTGGGGAAATGGTCTTGACCACCGTGATCAATGACCGGGCGGGTTAAAAACGGAAAAACCGGACGGCCCTCCCGTTATTTAGCTATTGTTCCGCCTCTTCCTGGCTCATGGCCTGGATCTCCTCACGGATGATCCGCGCGGCGGCCAGCGGGACGGCCTTGTCCATCTCGTCCGTCAATTCTCTTCGCAGTTCTTCTCGCAGAGCTTCCAAGCGCTCGTCCAGTAGCACGGCCAGCTCATCCCGCCACCCATCCGAAAGCGCGGCAACGCTCGCTTCTTGCTCACCGGTTCGGGGCGGTTCCTGTTCCTGAAGCAGGGCTTGCCATTCCTCCTGCAACGCATTGAACTTGTCTTGGAGTTTGGCCCAGTCGTTCAAGGAGTTTTCCAGGTCCTTGGCCAAGGCGTTCTTTTGTCCGTCCCAGTCTTCGCGCATGCTCCCCATCTCTTGTCGGACCGTCTCCAAAAGGCGCGCTTCGAGGTGGCCTTCCCGCTCCTGAAGCGTGGAAGCAAGTGATTCGTCCGGATTTTCCTCCGGGGCGGAGGCAGCGACCTGACTCTGGGCCAATTCCTCAATCCGTTCCCTGAGCGCATCCAGGCCTGCGGCGAGTTCGGCGATTCGCGGGTCTTCCGGTTGATCGCCGTCGGATTGTTTCAATTCATCCAATGAGGACGCAAGCTTTTGTGCGATGTCTTCCTGGATGGACGCCTTGTATTCTTCCAGCCGTTTTTCCAAGTGCTCCGCAAAGCTCTCTTCAAGGCGTTCTTTCAGTCGCTGCTCGACTTCAGCGGACATGGACCCGGAAAGTTTGGCCAGTTCAGCATCGACGACCTTGGCAACGGAAGTCTGTGTTTGTTCAGCCAGGCCGTCCACCGACTGTTGCACGGAGTTCACCCGGGACTCGACACGCTCGTCTATTCGTTGTTCCATCTGGGCCAGCAGGCTGTCCAGGTCAGGAGCGGGAACGTCGATCTGGGGCGGCTCCCGGCTTTCCAGAGCGGCCAAACGGTCTTCCAATTCTTGGAGGCGTTGGAAAACGGAATCAGGCAAGGCGGGATCTTCCTTGGCTGTTTTCTCAGCAACGGAGGAAATGTCTTCAAGAACCTCGTCAGTCGTGCCCATGTCCGGTTCCAGAGCGTTTTGGGACTCCGTGCGTGACTCCGGCTGTGTTTCCGGCACGTCCTTGAGATTTGTTTCAGCCGTCACTTCAGAGTCAGCGGTTGCGGCATCCGAGATATCCAGTGAGACATCATTTGAAGTATCCGCCTGGGCACTCGACGATTCGGACTTCGCCTCATCCAGACCCAACCCGTCGATTCCCGCCAACCAGTCAGGTTCATCCTTCGATTGCGGCGTGACAGTGGCGGACGCGTCCGACTCCCGTTCGTTTTTTTGTTTCGGTTGGGCTTCCTCGGCGAACAATTTGTCGAAGTCATCCGTGAAATCCAGGGCCGAGTCATCATCAGCGGCGGCGCTTTTCTTTGCGCCCGAAGCCTCCTTGGCCTTGTCGCTCTTCTGCTCAAACAGGTCGTCCAGGTCCAGTGTATCGGAGTCCGACTCGCCGTTCTTGCCTGACACGCCACTCTGATCATCCTCTTCGGAAGGACCGAGGTCCGCGAAAATCTGGTCGATTTCCTTTTCCAGATCCAGATCGTCCAGGGTCTCGTCCGTAGAGGTGGAAGGCTTCGTGGGCTTGAGATTCGGCGTTTCGGGATGACCCTCTTCAACGATGTCGGTCAGATCGATGATGTCGTTTTTGGCGGCACTGGGCATGGTTCCTTCCTTGGCAAAAGTGACGGTCGTTGCGTCTTGGGCAGCGTCTGCATAAACCATGACCACACCAAAAAACAAGAGGGGCCGCGGTCCAGCCGCGGCCCCTCCATTAATGCGGGAGCAGTCAGAAAAAAACTACTCGTCCCTGGGGTGACAACCTGTGCAGGCTACGGGACCGGTCGGCAGTTCCTGCTGACGCAGGTCGCGGTGACAACCGATGCACTGATCGTGATACGCCTTTTCGAAGTAGAGAATGTCTCTGCGCTCTTCGGGCGTTTCCGGATAGATCAGATCGTGACAGCCGGAGTCCATACAGCCTTCATTGACGTCCCCAGTGTGGTGACAGTGGTAGCAATCAATGTCCGCGTGCACGGAGTGCGCGAAGGGAATGGACTGCACCCGAGGTTCATAATCACCGCCGGGCTTGGGGATCATGTAGTCGTCGCCAGGTACGTCGGCGGCATTCAGGTTCGGCAGAACAAATGCGAATACCAGAGCAACCGCGGCCAAAATCGAAATGATAGACTTTTTCATCGTGATTCACCTCCTTTTTCATGGGATTGTGTAAAAAAGAACTTGCCTGGAAGCATTATGGCAGGACTCGGAATGAAGTCAAGGTGGCAACCCGGCGGGGTGTGATCTTTACTTGCCTCGTCGCTTGAAGCGATTCTCGCCAGGCGGTCGGCCCCGTCAAAACATCCCACTGCTTCGACCATCACAGGACATTGGTCGTACGCACCCCCTGGAGCACGTCACGTCCTGTTTGCGAGGCGGCCGCCTCGCTGAAGGCTGTCTCCCCGCCCATGACCACCACCCGGCCCTGTTTGCCGAAGGCGTCCAGGACGTCGGCCACGGCCCGGAAATCCGCCGCGGAGCAAGCCAGAATCTCTTCACGAACCTGTTGGCGGAACGCGTCGTCCTGGTTGGTCAGAAAGCGGCGCAGGGAGACATGGCCCTTGGCGTCCGGCAGCAGGTGAGCGTCCAGGTCGCCGATGGCCCCGACCACGGCCTTGTTCAACTCGTCCTCGCCGATGGGATTCGCGCGCAGATAGTCGGCCGTGGCGTCGAAAGCCTCCAAGGTTTTGACGATATTTGGGTCGCGATAGGAAACCATGGTCAGCCCGCGGCTCAAGGCGTCGAAAATGCAAAACGCGCCGTAGGCTCCGCCCTTGACCCGAATCCGGTCCCAAAGCCATGCGGTGCGCAGGTACCGGGTCACCACCATCAACGCGCCCAAAGAACAAGGCAGATCCTTGGGAGCCCGCACTCCTTTGCCCACATAGTTGACCGGCGCGGGGATGGTCAGAGCTTCCCCATCGCCAAGGGGTGGCAGGCCCCAGGTCGTAGCGTGTGAGGATAGGGTGGAAGCAGCGGGCAGCCCGGCCAGGAACTGTTTGAGTTTTGGCTCCAAGGCTGTGAAGTGTTCTTGGTCCGTGGTTATGTTGAATATCAAGGAAGCCCGGTCCAGCAAGCGTTCCAGGATGGATCGCATCCGGGCCTGGACCCGTTCCCAGCTGGTTTCGACTTCCTTGATCAACTCCCGAACAAAGAACAGATAGGAAATACCGCTCATCCGCTCCCCGGCCTGGTCTGCGAGGGTAAAACCAGCGCGCAGCCGGGTGTTGACCAAAGTATGGCCGCGAGGGATGAGCATCCGTTCAAACCCAGCCTTCTCTTCCAGGAGAAGCTGGGTGAAGCGGCGACGGTCACTCAGGGCCGGCGCGAGCAGTATGTCGGTGAAAATGGCCAGTAGCTCATCTACTCCGTGGTCCATGGCTTTGCCTCGCAGGAAAAGCCACGCCGTGGGATCGTCGTCCGCGTCGCGTTTCGACGACGTGAACAATTCCGGCCAGATCCCGCCGGTTTTGCGGCTGATCCGGGTGGCCAGGGCGGCGTAGTCTTCCTTTTCCGTCCCGATCTCCACCAACACCTTGCCCAGCAGGGCGGCGTAGGGCAGGTCTTCCGGGGACAGACGGCGCAGGTCCAGTCCCAGTTCCAGATGGGCAATGCGCGTTGTGAACTGGTCGTGAAACAGGACACGACAGCCGTCCCAGTCCAGGACTGCTCTGGGAATATGCTTGCCGGACCGGTCCAGGTCACCCCGGGTCAGTCCCGGAATGGTCGCTAAACTTTCCGGCGCATCCGGGGTTTCCTGCCAAGCTTTGAGCTTTTCCGTTCCCCGCCGAACAGCTTCCAGGCCCTCCGCGTCCAGGCTGGTCCGGGCCTCGGCCAGACGGGCCTCCTCATCCCGGCGCATCTTTTCGCCCAGATCGGAGTCCGGTGTCAGGAGCACGATGCCATGGTGCGGGTTGTTCAGCAGTCGGGCCTGGATCATGGTCTCGAAGACACGCTTCCCGGACAGAAGCTCCTTCTTCAGCCGCTTCAGATTCTCCTCGAAGGCCAGCCCTTCCATGGGGTCGGCGTCGTGCAACCAGAGGATCAAAGCCTGAAGCATGACCGCCAAGCCACGAGGAAATCGTCCGCTGTTGCGCTCGCGCAACCGAAATTCCAGGCTGTTCAGGGCCGCCTCGATCAGGTCCGTGGGGACCCCGTCGCGGACCAGCCTTTCCAGGGTCTCCCGGATCAGGCTCTCCACCCGGTCGGCGTCCTCCTCCCGCATCCCCCGCAGACCCGTGGAAAAATAGAGCTGTCGCAGCTCCGCCTCCAGGCCGACCCCGGCCAGGTCGTCGCCCAGGCCGGAGTCGATCAATGCCTTGCGCAAGGGCGAGGAGGGCATCTCGACAAGCAGGTATTCCAGGACTTGCCAGGCCAACGCGTCGCGGACGTCCAGGGCATCTCCCACCACCCAGTTCAGGGTGAGCATGGCCTGACCGTCGCTCTTTTCTCCGGCGCTGACGGGATACCCCCGGGTTTGACGGATCGGCGCGGTAAATGCGGTTTGGCGCTGAACGTGGGAATCCACCTCCAGGCGGTCGAATGCACGCAAGGCTTCGCTGATCAGGACCAGCCGCTGCTCGGGGTTGTCGTCGCCGGAAAAATAAATGAACGCGTTGGAGGGATGATAGTAGCGCCGATGGAAGTTGAGAAACTGCTCAAAGGTCAGTTCCGGAATACGCTCCGGATTTCCTCCGGAATCCAATCCGTAGGTGGTGTCCGGAAACAACGACTGCTGGGAGTATTCGGACAACAGGCCGTCAGGGGAAGCGTAGGCACCCTTCATTTCGTTGTAGACCACGCCCTGGATGGACAAGGTCCCGTCCGCGTCCACCTCGTAATGCCAGCCCTCCTGGCCAAAGACCTCCGGGGTCAGGCGGGGATGAAAGACGGCGTCCAGATACACGTCGATCAGATTGTAAAAATCCTTGATGTTTTGGCTGGCCACGGGATAGCAGGTCTTGTCCGGATAGGTGAAGGCGTTCAAAAATGTTTGTAACGAGCCCTTGAGCAGCTCGACGAACGGCTCCTTCACGGGGTATTTGCGCGATCCGCACAGCACGGAATGCTCCAGGATGTGCGCTACTCCGGTGGAGTCGGCCGGCGGGGTCCGAAAACTGATCCCGAAAACCTTGTTTTCGTCGTCGTTGACCAGGGACAACAATCTGGCCCCGGTACGGTCATGGCGATACAGAAAGGCCCGGGACTGCAGTTCAGTGATGAAGGTTTCCTTGAGCAACGTGAAATCGTGGGGCATGGTTGGTATTCTCCCTGGAACGGTATGGATTGGCGATGGACGAAAAGAATGTTCGCTGGTAAG
>SKYX01000339.1 GCA_007127655.1 Desulfonatronum sp. | reverse complement strand
GCCGGGTGCGCGTCCCGGCTGTTCGGCGACGTGAGCATCGCCGACCTGCTCAAGTTCCACATCCAGTCCGGCAAGTTCACCCTGCTCCTGGTGGACGACTTCTTCGGTCAGCCCGTCCCGGAGCTGAAATGCCGGGTCAAGATCAAGCTGCGCTCCCAGGACATCGATATATTTGAACATACTGAAGAGCAGTTCCGTTCCCTGGTCTACCTCAAATCCCGGTTCATGCACCCGGACATGGACGGGTACGGCGAGCAGAAGGCGTTTGACGACCGGCTGCGGTCCATGCCCGAGTTGGACCTGTCCGGGTACGGGCCAAAGCCGGAGGAGTTCTGGCGGGTGGTCAATGTGAGTCCATGACTCTCGAAGCGGATTGTTCCAGGACGGGAGCAGTAGGTGTTTGTCCCCGGAGGGCCGTTGATCATCTCGTACTTGAAATACAGGGATTATTTAGCCACCCGCTTCACTCGACCACGCAGGACGACCAAGGCAGACGGAAGTGTTTTTCGCCAGCCAAGTCGGCTGAAGAAAAGTCCTTCTTTGTCCTTGCCCGGTTAAATACGCTTTGCGTACCAGCTTCGCTGGATTTAACCGGGCCTGCCCGGTTCAACAGCTCGGCAAGAGCTCCCAAGGGGGTTTAACCGGGTGAACCTTTCTCGTCTGTGGCAAAAAAACTCTGGAAGGAGGACAAACTCCTAACGCTCCCGGTCGTGCAATATGGAGCGGCGCAATTCCATGCTGATGTAGCGGTCAAACTTGGGAAGCCAAAGTCTTGTTTGCAATTCGGCAAAGGTGGCCTCGGGAAAAACAGCTTGGCCAAGGCCCAGAACGGCTCGCGCCAGTTGGGCCGGGCAGCCTTCGCGGGACAGGGCCGCGCTGATCCAGATATGAGGTCCGTGCAAAAAGTCCTTTGGACCAAACCAAATGCCTTGTGGACTTCCGGCAACATATTGTTTTTACTGGCTACTAGCCACTCATCACTGACCACTGCTTGGTGCAAAAAGCACTTTTTGCACCAAGCTCAGATATTGGTGTTGAGTACGAGCAACGTGTAGTGTCAACCATTGGCATGCAATGGCTCGTGGCGGACTGAAGCATGCTCCACGGCGTGCTTGAAAACGACACAAAAAAAGCCCTCCGGCAAGGAGGGCTTTTTCGACCGCTTCAATGACTCCGCAAGAATGATTTTAATTCTGGGCGGGCTTCATTCCTTTCTTGGTCCAAAGCTGCATTTCCTGCATTTTCTTGCGCCGAGCCTTGGAAAGAGATTTCGCGATCAACGGCGTGCCCTTCTTATAGCCGTATTTTTCACGATATTCTTCGGTGGTCAAGCCATGGGAAGCAAGGTGTTTTTTCGTCAGAACCTTAAAGGTCTTGCCACACTCCAGACAGGTGACGGACTTTTCCTTGATCGCCTTTTTCGGGTCGATATTCAATTCAGGAGCGGCTTCCGCTCCTGCGTCCCCGGCAGTTCCGCCTTCCGTAACGGCTCGCAGACTGGCCGCGATCTTGGTGACCATGGACATCATTTCTTCTTCAGTCATGGGCCGGATTCCGGCCTGAGCCTTTACGATTTCCAACGCTTGTTTAATGAATTCATCCATTGTGAATCTCCTTTCAAAAAATATGAATGACGAACGAACAGATATACACATAGCAAAAATTCCGTTCAAGTCAAGCATCAAAGAAGATAATGCATCCAAACACCCTTAAAAAAGCATCCCTGCCATCTTCAAGTACGGCTGCATGCTTCCCGGACCACTTGTTTTTCACATCCGACCCTTCGGACCGCTTCCCCCTCTGATCCAAAAGCATTGCGCGAGACATATGTTCACTTCAACCGACTCGATACGGCTCGTATTCAAACGAGAACGGAGCGTATCGCATTGGTGGGGCCAGGCGATACACACGGCTTTTTGCCTGGCCTCGCTTCACCGACAGGAGCGTTGGATGAGCACCCCAAAACGGCCAGAAGCCCGACAGCAGGCGATGAGAGCATTCTTCTCGCGATATCCCCGCGATGCTTGCCAGCGAACAAGACTCCGGGGTACAGCCGACAAGAGCGCGTGACGGAAGCACGGAGTTTTTTGGACAGCGCAAAAGGGGAGGAGGCAAGCATGTACGTTGTTACGGGGGGCGCGGGGTTTATCGGTAGCGCCTTGGTTTGGAAACTGAATCAACAAGGCGTCTCGGACGTGCTGATCGTGGATGATCTGGGCCGGGGCGAAAAATGGAAAAATCTGGTCAACCTGCGCTATGCTGACTATCTGCACAAGGCCGCGTTCCTTCAGCTCCTGGAGCAGGGCAAACTCGGACCGGAGGTCAAGGCGGTCCTGCATATGGGCGCCTGCTCGTCCACCACGGAGACGGATGCCGAATACCTGATGGAGAACAATTACCGATACACGCAAATCCTGGCCAGGTTTTGCCTCCGCCACGACATCCGTTTCATCTATGCCAGCAGCGCCGCGACCTACGGGGACGGCTCCCAGGGCTTTGACGACGACCCCGCCGCCATGGCCGGATTGAAGCCCTTGAACATGTACGGCTATTCCAAACAGCTCTTTGATCTTTGGGCCTTGCGCACCGGCATGTCGAGCAAGATGGTCGGCCTGAAGTTCTTCAATGTTTTCGGTCCCAACGAGTATCACAAGGGCGATATGATGAGCGTGATCTGCAAGGCCTTTCGCCAGATCGGAGAGACCGGGAGGCTACGCCTGTTCAAGTCCCATCGTCCGGAGTACGCCGACGGCGAGCAACGCCGGGACTTCGTCTACATCAAGGACTGTCTCGACGTTGTCTGGTGGTTGCTGGAAAACCGGAGCGTGAACGGGATATTCAACCTGGGGCGCGGTGAGGCCAAGTCCTGGAACGAGCTGGCCCGGGCGGTCTTCGCGGCCATGGATCGGCCCATGGACATCGAGTACATCGACATGCCGGAGTCCATCCGGGAGAAATACCAATACTACACCAAGGCCGGGATGGAGCGGCTACGCTCCCTGGGGTGTCCCGCCGCCTTCGGCTCCCTGGAGGACGGAGTGGCCGACTATGTCCGCAACTACCTGATGGCCGAGGATCCGTATCTGGCTTGACAGTCCGTTGAAAAACTCTCAATTGCTGCGTCGCTGCAAAAAGTTCAAACTCTCACGTAACAATAACTACGCTTCGACCTGGATTCGATTGCCAGGACGGCAAATCGAAAATGTGGCGAAGCCACAGCCCGTAGGGGCCGGACACAGGACGTGTCCGGATAGCTTTTCTTGCTCCTTGCACTTGAGGTTTTTGAACGAACTGCCGGCAGGGAACTTTTTCAACAGTCAGTTGAACACCGAGGTCCGACTCCGCTCCACTTCAAATCATCATCTCAACACATTTCGAGGGCCACCATGACCACGACGCAAACAGCCGACGGCTTCACTCCCAAAGCCCCGCCCCGCACCGTACCCGAAACCCTGGACCGCGGAGTCGCGTTGTTTGGCGACCGTCCGCTCCTCGGTCTGGTGGAGGGAACCCCCATCACCTATGCCGAATTCCGGACCAAAGTCAGGGAGCATGCCGAAACCCTGACTCACCTGGGAGTGGGCCATGGTGACAGAGTGGCCATTTTCAGTGAAAACCGACCGGAATGGCCCATGGTCTATTTCGCCGCCAGCTCCCTGGGAGCCGTGCTGGTCCCGATTCTCCCGGACTTTCACCCGTCCTCGGTCCTGCACATTCTCCGGCACAGCGGAGCCAAAGTGCTGATGGCCTCGGAACGTTGCCTGGCGAAACTGGAAGATCTGAACCAACAGCACCTGACCGTGATCATCCTGGACGACTTCCGGATTTTGCCCCCGGAATCCTGGGCCGGTCGGGTCAAGGACGTGATCCGCTCCAGCCTCAAGGACCGGGAGCGCCTGCAATCCCTGGCCCGGCACGTGACCGGCCACGGCACTCCGGAGACACCCAAGGAGGACGACCTGGCCTCCATCGTCTACACCTCCGGGACCACGGGACGGGCCAAAGGGGTGATGCTCACCCACCGCAACGTGGTATCCGACGCCTGGATGACCCGGGAACTGGTGGACCTGGGGACGGAAGACCGAATGCTCTCCATCCTGCCTCTGGCCCATACCATGGAGTTCACCCTGGGGCTGCTGCTGCCCATGATGCACGGGACCCAGATCCGATACCTCGGCGGGGTCCCCTCGCCGCAAATGCTGATGGACGCCATGGCCAAGATCCGCCCCACATTCATGCTCAGCGTCCCGCTGGTGATTGAGAAGATCTTCAAGCGCCGCATTCAGCCCAAACTGACCGGCAGCGCCGTGGGCCGGACCCTGTATCGTTTCAACCTGAGCCGAGGTCTGCTGCACAAGCTCGCCGGGAAAAAGATGTACCAGTCATTTGGCGGCAGCCTGCGCGGCTACTGCATCGGGGGAGCGCCCCTGTCCGTGGAAGCGGAAACTTTTTTACGCGAAGCCGGATTTCCCTATGCCATGGGCTACGGGCTGACCGAGGCATCTCCCCTGGTGGCCGGAACCGGCGCGGCGAGCGTCCGTCGGCGCTCTTCCGGCCGGGCCCTGAACGGCGTCGAGATCCGCATCGCCGTGCAGCAGGAGAGCGGTCAAGGGTCCCGGGGACGGGTTGACGGCGAGGTCGTCGGAGAAATCCAGGTCCGCGGTCCCAATGTCATGCAAGGCTATTACCAGGAGCCGGAGTTGACCGCGGAAGTCTTCACCGAGGACGGCTGGCTGCGCACCGGAGATCTGGGCACGCTGGACAAGGACGGCTATCTGTTCATCCGCGGTCGCTTGAAGAACCTGATTCTCGGTCCCAGCGGAGAGAACATCTACCCTGAGGAGATCGAGAACGTCCTGAATGAACAGGATTACGTTCTGGAATCCTTGGCCTTCGACCTGGACGGCAAGGTCGCGGCCCGGGTCTTCCTGGACTACGACCGGCTGGACGAAGAGGTTTCCTGGCGGAAAATGAGCGAATTCGAGGCTCGCAAGTACGTCACCGACCTGCTGGAAGCCATCCGGACCCGCACCAACGCCGGGCTGGCCTCCTTTGCCCGGGTCAGCAAAATGATCGAGCAGACCGAGGCCTTTGAAAAAACCCCGACCCATAAAATCAAGCGCTACCTCTACACCAGCGCCTCCCCACCCTTCTGACGAACCGCCATGTCCGCACGACTGAACACCGAACTCGCATCCTTGATCCGCTCCCTGCTGGAACAGGGCATGAGCCTGGACGGCACGACACTGGAGACCATTTCCCAAGCCCTGGGGGGCGGCGAGGCAGAGCACCTCGCCGCCCGATTGACCGACCCGGACGACGCCGAAGCCTGGTCCATGCGCGACCTGATCCTGTTTCCAGACCAACCCCTGGCCCTGGCCGTGGAAAGCTGGCTGCTGGAACGGGAGCAACGCGACGGCACGGCGGCCCTGCCGGACCAAGACGCCGTGCCCGCTCTCCTGGCCCAGGCCAGGTTGCGTTTACACCTTCCGGGCCGGACTGAATTGTGGCTGACACTGGACCTGGACGAAGCCCGCCTGCTGGCAAGCCGTCTGCGCCTGGACAAGCACTTGCCCGACGCGGTTCGCGATCTTCTTACCACTTCCGTTCTCACGAATCGCGAACTCGCGACGGCCCTGAGCCTAGCCTGCAAAAAGGCCCGACTGCCCTGGACCTCAAGCCAGGAGACCTTTATCCTGATCTTGCTGCGTGCTTGCCTCTCCGGTCCGGATCAAGAGCCAAATCCTGAGCCGGGCCAAAGCGAACCTCCGCGCCGCGCCCTGGACGTGGTTCGATGGACCCTGGCCTTTCTGGAGCATGCCGGGGAAGACGTTCCCACGGCCCTGGCCAAACGTCGCGAAACGTTGTTGCGCCACCTGGACCAGGCCGAGGAAATGGAACGGGTCCGGCAAGCGCACAATTTCGAAACGCGACGGATGCTGGGCATCCCGGAACAGCACTTCGCCCCGGAGGACATCAGGGACGAACTGGAGCTGATCGAAATCACCAAGCGAGCCACGGGTGCCTACGCCCCGATTCACCAAGTCATGCGCCGCAACCTGGGTGACGTCCAAACCGTGGAGCAGGCGGCGGACTTGCTGGAATAAGGCTTCGACCCCGAAGCTCTTCGCACATCACTTCGCACGGAGGAGACGTTCATGTCCCAAGAAACCCCGCAACGCAATCTGGCCCTGGACTTGGCCCGGGTGACCGAGGCCGCGGCCCTGGCCTCTTCCCGCTGGCTGGGCAAGGGCGACAAGGAGCGCGGCGATTATGCCGCGGTGGAGGCCATGCGCCTGAGTTTCAGCGCCATCGACATCGACGGCGTGGTGGTCATCGGCGAGGGCGAAAAGGATGAAGCCCCGATGCTTTACAACGGGGAGAAGCTCGGCACGGGCAACGGGCCGGAAGTGGACGTGGCCGTGGACCCGGTGGAAGGCACGCGCCTGCTGGCCTACGGCCGACCCAACGCCATCGCCGTGGTCGCCCTGGCCCCGCGTGGAACGCTCTACGACCCCGGGCCGGCCTTCTACATGAAAAAGATGGCCGTGCCCCACGAGGCCAAATACCAGGTGGACATCAAGGCCCCGGTGGCCGAGAACCTGCGCCGGGTGGCCAAGGCCCTGGGCAAGTCCGTGGACGACCTGTCGGTCTTTATCCTGG
>SKYX01000261.1 GCA_007127655.1 Desulfonatronum sp. | reverse complement strand
GGCACGGCGCGCCGTGCCCCTACGGGAGGAGGCAATGTCATTTGTCGACCGACTCCAGAACCCATCCCCTGATATGTCAACCAATTCTGAGCCATCCCTCATGCGGATATCGACCAAGGGGGGCACGGCACCAAAGGGCAAGAAGCCTCAGTCCGGAAACAGGCTGAGCTGTACTTCTCGCGACTTCCGAGGGGCCTTGGTCGCCTCGGAAGTCGCGGGGAGCGTTTTTGCCTTGCGTTTGCGACGGAGAAAGGGGGTCGTACCGGAGCGGAAGGGGTGCAGAGCGCAGGCCACGTCCGGGCAAAGCCGGACTTCTTTGGGACTCCCCCCACAGCATTCCAGGCATTTGGCCCGAATGGCCTTGAGTGGATTGCGATGGGTGCGCTTTTTGGCCATGACTGGAGAGATTAGCCACGGGTGAACTTGCGGTACTTGATCCGCTTGGGAACGTCGGCGTCCTTGCCCAGACGTCGGCGGCGATCTTCCTCGTACTCGGTGAAGTTCCCATCGAAAAAGACCACCTGACTGTCACCCTCAAAGGCCATAATGTGGGTGACGATGCGATCCAGAAACCAGCGGTCGTGGCTGATCACCAGGACCGTTCCGGCGAAGTTCAGCAGGGCGTCTTCCAGGGCGCGCATGGTGTTCACGTCCAGGTCGTTGGTGGGCTCGTCCAGCAGCAGGACGTTGGCCCCCTCCTTGAGCATCCGGGCCAAGTGGACCCGGTTGCGCTCCCCGCCGGAAAGCAGGCCGACCTTCTTCTGCTGGTCCGCTCCGGTGATGTTGAACCGGCCCAGGTAGGCCCGGGCGTTGACATCGCGATTGCCCAGGCGAATCAGGTCGTGGCCGTCGCTGATCATCTCGAACACGGTTTTGTCCGCTTCCAAGGCGTCCCGCTTTTGGTCCACGTAGGCCAGCTTCACGGTCTCGCCCACGTCGATTCGTCCGGAGTCCGGCTGCTCCTGGCCGGAGATCATCCTGAACAGGGTGGTCTTACCGGCCCCGTTGGGACCGATGATGCCCACGATGGCTCCGGGAGGAATCAAAAATTCGGCGTTGGCCAGCAGCATCCGGTCCCCGTAGGCCTTGCACAGGTCCACCGCCTCGATCACCTTCTGGCCCAGTCGGGGCCCTGGCGGAATATAGATTTCCAACTCCTTGCCCTGCTTTTCGGATTCCTGGGACAAGAGTTGTTCGTAGGCCCCTATCCGTGCCTTGCTCTTGACGTGCCGGGCACGGGGCGACATCCTGATCCATTCCAGTTCCCGTTGCAGGGTCTTCTGGCGGTCGCTCTCGGCCTTTTCCTCCTGGCGCAGGCGTTCCTTCTTCTGGTCCAGCCAAGAGGAGTAGTTGCCCTTCCAGGGGATGCCCTTGCCCCGGTCCAGTTCCAGAATCCAGCCGGCCACGTTGTCCAGAAAGTAGCGGTCGTGGGTCACGGCGATGATGGTTCCCGGGTACTGGTGGAGATGATGTTCCAGCCAAGCCACGGATTCGGCGTCCAGGTGGTTGGTGGGCTCGTCCAGGAGCAAAATATCCGGCTGCTGGAGCAGCAGGCGACACAAGGCCACCCGTCGCCGTTCCCCGCCGGAGACGATGTTCAGCGGCATGTCCGGGGGCGGGCAGCGCAGGGCGTCCATGGCCATTTCCAGGCGGCTTTCCAACTCCCAGGCGTTCAGGGCGTCCAGTTTTTCCTGAACCGAGGCCTGTCGGGTCAGCAGCGCATCCATGGCCTCGTCGCTCATGGGCTCAGCGAACTGGGCGTTGATCTCTTCGAATTCTTTGAGCAATCGAACGGATTCCCCAGCGCCTTCCTCGACGACCTCCAGGACCGTGCGCGTTTCATTGGCCAGCGGTTCCTGTTCCAGGTAGCCGATGGTATGTCCCGGTGCCAGGGATGTGGATCCCTGAAAATCCTGATCCACTCCGGCCAAAATTTTCAACAGCGTGCTCTTTCCGGAGCCGTTCATCCCCAAGACGCCGATTTTTGCCCCGTAAAAATAGGAAAGGGAAATATCCTTCAGGATCGGCTTCTTGTCGTAATACTTGCTGACCCTGTTCATGGAATAGATAATTTTTTTATCGTCAGTGCTCATGGTTCATCCGAAGTGCCTGTAACGGGTTCAATGTTAATTTGAGGGAGTGGGTAAATATTGAAAAAGGTTTTGTCGGCAGTCCATTAAAAAGCCCCAAGTGCAAGGAACAAAAAAAGCTCAAGGTCGAAGGGTAGGTACTGATCGTGAGAGTTTGAATATTTTGCGGGGACGCAGCCATTGTCTTTTTCAAAAGACTGGCAAGAAAAAACCGGACATCCTCCCGAAGAAGGTGTCCGGTTTGAAAGAAAATTTGAGGACGGGTTAATGCCCTTGTCCGTGCCCGTCGTCGCTGAGTGTGTCTTTAATGGACTTCATCACAACGTACCCGACTCCGGAACCGATGAGGATCAGCGCCAAGTAAAACGCGCCCATGAAAATGGCATGGTCGGGCATCCACCAGGGAATGTCCTGGGGCAGAAAACTTTGAATGGTCTCTCCTGGAAGCATCATTCACTCCTGTGCAAAGGTTAGTTAACGGCGTCCTTAAGCAGTTTGCCGGGGCGAAACTTGACGACCTTGCTGGCCGGAATCTTAATTTCCTGGCCGGTCCTGGGATTGCGCCCGGTACGCTCCTGGCGTTGCTGAACCTCGAAGGTGCCGAAGCCGGTCAAGGTCAGTTTCCCGTTGGCGGAAAGAATTTCCTCAACGGAATCAATAAAGGCATTGAGGGCGCTCTCCGCGTTCGCCTTGGTTATTCCCGCCTTGTTGGCGACTTTCGCTACCAGATCCGCCTTTGTCATAACGCTCGCTCCTTTTGCACTTATGGGTGATGGTGAGAAAAATAACTGTCAGGATGACAGCCCTATCAACGACCTTCCTTTGACGGCCTCTAGCTCAAAGCCATCACCATTGCAAGAAACCAAGGGAAAATGAGTGTAGCCAAGCCTTCGCCGTGGATGATTCGGTTTGCCATATATAATCCTTTTCAAGATGTCCATGGTTTTTTATCGCTCACAACCGACTTGTCACCGAACAAACGATTGCGCTACGACCATGCGAACAGAGGACGTGGCCAGGCGTGATGGCCATGCGTAGTCGAGATATTCTCATTATCTGCCAAGGAGCAAGAACATGCCGCGACGGGCACCTTTGGAAGCGGAAATGTACTCCAATCTCGGGCCTTCGCGTTTTTCTGCCCTGGGATTTCTCGGCGAGGATGCCCGGGACTTCGAGGATATCCTCTCCGACGATGCGCGAAGTCTGGAACGTCTTGGAGTGACCAGGGAACAACTGGTTCAGGAACTGCGCGAGGTATACGAACGGGCTTTGCAGGCCGGCGGTGATCCGGTGCCGGCGGGCCCGGGGAGTGTCGCGGAGTGCCTGGAGTGTCGCGGGCGCGTTCCTTCGCCGTTTCCAGGCGAAGGAACCTTCCCCAAGCATCAGGTCCGGGTGTTCAACGAGCAAGGGACGCAATCTCTCGTCATCACCCCCTTGGCCCTGCACCTGATCGAACGTCACGGCTTTTTTCAGGGTGTCGGTTCGCCCTTTCGGATCGACCCCGCCCAAGCCGTTGCAATGCTGGGGCCGGGCCGGGAATGAAAAAAGCTGTCGACCTTTCTTCCGGGCTCAGCGCTTGCGCTCCAGATTGTCGAAAGCCGCGATCCGGTCCCAGACCTGTTCGGCGGTTTCCACGAACTCAAACAGATCCAGGTCTCGAGCCGAGATGGTCCCGGCTTCCACAAGGGCCTCAAAGTTGATGATTTTTTTCCAGAACTGGGAGCCGAAGAGCAAAACCGGCATGGGGGCGATTTTTCCGGTCTGGATCAGGGTCAGGGCGTCGAACAGTTCGTCCAGGGTGCCGAATCCGCCGGGAAAGACCACCAGGGCACGGGCGCGGATCAGGAAGTGCATCTTGCGAATGGCGAAGTAGTGAAACTGGAAGCTCAGCTCCGGGGTGATGTAGAGGTTGGGGGCCTGTTCATGGGGCAGGACGATGTTCAGGCCGATGCTTTTGGCCTGGACTTCCGCCGCGCCGCGATTGGCCGCCTCCATGATTCCCGGGCCGCCTCCGGTGATCACCACGTGGGTGTTTTTTTCGTCACACTGGCAGTTTTCCGAAATGATTCGGGAAAGCTTGCGGGCTTCCTCATAATAGCGGCTGTGTTCCAGCGCGCTTTTGGCGGCCTGGACTCGGGCCGTTGCGCCTTTGTCTTCGGGAGCGTCGGGCTGGTTCCCGACGGCGGCCAAGGCCTCGTCCAACCGGGCTTGGGCTGTTTCGGTATCCAGCAGCCTGGCGCTGCCGAAAACCACCACCGTGGACTCGATCCGATTCTCCCGCATCAGCATTTCGGGCTTGAGCAGTTCCAGCTGGAGGCGAACCGGGCGCAGTTCTTCCTGGAGAATAAAGTCTTTGTCCAGAAAGGCCAGGCGATAGGCCGCGGATTCGGTTTGTGGTGTGGAAGGCTGCTGTTGAGCCCTTGCGACGTCGTTTTGCGCCGAGGGAAAAAGGGTTTCCGGGTGGGGGGCGGCCATGGGCGTTCTCCTTACTGATTGGTGGTTTGAGGGAAAGGGCACTTGTTGGCCTGTTTTTCCGGGATCGTCAATCTTGTCGCCTGGGCCTCCAAGTCGTCGCTTGCAAAAACCACGATGACGCCCTATCGCTATCCGGTTTTTATGGTTCTTGATCAAAAAACAAGGAGATCATCGCAGAATGCTAACGGAAAAACACCTGGATGCTTACGCCCAGGTCATGATCTGGGCCTTGGACACGGCCAGGAGGCGCAAGCTGAGCAAGGGCAATATCGTCCTGTTGCAATCCGATCCCGCGGCATCAGCACTGGCCGAAAAAATATACGCGCTGCTGCTGGGACGCTCGCTGCAACCCGTGGTGCGTTGGAATCCCACGGTGCGTATGGAGCACGACTTCTACGCCCTGGGTGAGGACAAGCAACTTACGTTTCATCCTCCGGGAACTAAAGAGCTATTGAGAGCCGCGCACGGTGCGATTCACCTGCGTGCACCGGAGTCTTTGACTCATCTGCGCGACGTCCGTCCTGAACGGATCAGCTTGGCCACCCTTGCCCGTAAGCCGCTGCGGGAGATTCTGGACGTCCGCGAACAGCGGGGGCTGTTCGGTTGGACCCTGGCCATGCTGCCCACCCTGGAAATGGCGCAGGCCGCGGGTATGGATCTGGACGCCTATTCCCAGCAGATCGTGAACGCGTGCTATCTGGATGCAGACGATGCCGTGGGCAGTTGGCGGGAAGTCTTCAAGGCGGTCAGCCGGATCAAGCGCTGGTTGAACAATATGAATCCGCAGGCGCTCCGGGTGGAATCCGAGGGTATGGACCTGGAAGTTTCCATTGGTGAACAGCGCAAATGGGTGGGCCTGTCCGGGCACAACATCCCCAGCTTCGAGATATTCCTTTCTCCGGACTGGCGTGGCGTGCGAGGAGTGTATGTCGCCGATCAACCGTCGTACCGCAATGGCAACCTGGTTTCCGGAGTGCGCCTGGAGTTCTCGGACGGAAGGGTGACTTCGGCCCAGGCGGAGCAGGGCGAGGCGTTCTTGCGTTCCCAGGTAGCCATGGACGAAGGGGCGGCCCAGGTCGGCGAATTTTCTCTGACCGACAAGCGCTTTTCCCGCATCAACGCCTTCATGGCCAATACCCTGTTCGATGAGAACTACGGCGGCGAACACGGCAACTGCCATCTGGCCCTGGGCTCGTCCTACGTGGAATCTTTTTCCGGCAAGGCAGCGGATCTGGACAAACGTCGCAAGCGCGCCTTCGGATTCAACGAGTCCGCCCTGCACTGGGATCTGGTCAACACCCATCCCAAAGTGGTCACTGCCCGGTTGCGGTCGGGAAAATCCAGGGTGATCTACGAGAACGGGGAGTTTTGCTGTTAGCTTGCTGGAAGAAAGGAAGGATGGCCGTTGACCTGGAAAGCCGATGGATGGCAAATATTGCGTTTCCCTTCACCTACATCCAGGAGGCCATCATGAGTCAGACGACCATCTACGGCAAGCAGGGCTGACCTTACACCACCAACGCCCGTGAGGCGCATCCCGGACATGTTTATCACGACGTGAAGACGGACCCCGATCGAATGAAGGAAATGCTCAAGCACAGCCAGGGTCAACGCAAGGTTCCCGTGATCGTGGCTGATGGAAAGATCACCGTGGGGTTTGGAGGAACCTGAGGCGTCTAACACTTCGGCGGTCGCCGAAGATTACTGGCCCGGTGCCCAGTGCGATCAGTGCGCTGAGTGCCGGGTTTTTTACGTTACCCTTACTCAATGATTGGAGCACCATGGAACTGACTCGGGTAGAACTATTGACGGCAGAGGAGGATGAGGATCTGTTCGCCGGGTTTCTGGCACAGCGGGTGTCCTGGGGATGGGAGGTGGATTATCCGGAGTCAGGGCGGGTCCGGTTCGTGATCCATTTTGAAACCGAGGACCAAGCGGAGTCTGCGGCCCAAGATTCGGACCGGGCTCAGGAGTCCTCGCGAGGCGTTGCCGATGAACTGCTGCGCGACGTCCAGCGGGAGTGGCCGGACGTGATCTGTTCCGATTCCACGTATGAGGACCAGGACTGGAGTGAATCCTGGAAAGAGTTTTTCAGTCCCGTGCG
>SKYX01000368.1 GCA_007127655.1 Desulfonatronum sp. | reverse complement strand
TTGGGATTTCCAGACACCAACGTCGGCCCCGGTTCCTGGGACGCGGCGGTGCATGCCGCCGGGGGAGCCCTGGTCGCCGTGGACGCGGTGATGCAAACGGATGTCCAGAGCGTCTTCTGCGTGGTCCGCCCTCCGGGCCACCACGCCCGTCCCAAGCAGGGCATGGGATTCTGCATCTTCAACAATGTGGCCCTGGCCGCCCGACACGCCCAGATCGCCCATGGGCTGGAACGCATCCTGATCGTGGACTGGGATGTGCATCACGGCAACGGCACCCAGGAAATCTTCTACGACGATCCGTCCATCCTGTTCTTCAGCACCCATCAAAGCAACTGGTACCCCTACTCCGGCGCGGTCCACGAAACCGGCGACGGCGCCGGAGAAGGGTTCACCATCAATTGCCCCTTCCCCTACGGCACCGGCTTCGCCCCGATCCGCCAAGCCTTCCTGGAACGCCTCCTGCCCGCGGCCCGGGACTTCCAGCCGGAACTGGTGCTGATCTCCGCCGGCTTCGACGCCCTGGAAGCCGACCCGCTGGGTGGATTCCGCCTGCACCCTGAAGACTTCACCGAACTGACCGCCATTGTCCGGGACATCGCCGACAAAAACGGCGCTCAGGGACGCATCGTCTCCCTGCTGGAAGGCGGCTACGACCTTCACTCCATGGCCCTCGCCGCGCTGGCGCACGTCCGTGCTTTGACTGCCTGACAATCGCCGTCACTCCATGCCCGAGCCTTTGCTGAACAAGGCCACCAATTCCCGATCCAGGTCCGTGACGTCCGTTGCCAGCGGCTCCACCAGGGTCACCAGGACGTTTTTTCGAACGCCGATCCGTTTGGCCGTGGGCACGTCCGCCACCAGGACGTCGATGGCGCTGGTGTAGCGGGCGTTCATCAGGTCGCTGACCAGGCGGACGCCGAAGCCCTCAATGTAGACCCGCTTCCCCAACCAGCCTCTCAAGTCCCGGGAAACAGCCACGGTCCAGCCGGAGACCGGGGTCTGCATGATCGCGGTATTGTCCACATCGTCGTTGCATTCCTCGGGCCGGGCCGTGTAGGCGGTCAGGCGGAGTCGATGGGTGTTGGCGTCCCGGTATCCGCTGATCATCTGTCTCAGCAGCAAATTTTCCTCAAGCAGCTTGCCCAGTTCGTTCTCCCGGTTCCCCTTGCCCTCGCGGTAGCCGTTGAGGAGCATCTTGAGGATCAGAATTTCGTCCTGGGCCTTAAGCAGTTCAAGGTCCTTCTCCAGGCTAAACCGGTATTCCTTGGTCAGGGCCGCCGATTGCCCGCCGACGCCGTCCACGGGTTTGAGCACGTGGTAGAGGTTCATCAGGGCCAAAACGATAATAAGAGGCAGAGCGTAGCGCATGATCATCTCCTCAGGGAGTGGACACGCCCCGGCGCGGAGCGAGATTGTCCGGAGCAGTGGATTGAGAGGAAGGGAGTTTTCGAGGAAAATATTTTTTGTAGCCGAATGACTGTGCCTCCGCAATGTTGATAATCGAGGATATTTCCGACTTTTTCCCGAAAAGAACAAAATCATCGTGCCCATAACCCTGCCTGCCCGGAAGCACACCTCGCCTTTTTTCGTGGATACGACTTTTTTTTCTTAACACCTTCGCATAACCAAGGATTTCGAACCGCTTTCCTTGTAAGGGCCGAGTCATACGCTGGACGGAACGTATGGTTCACGCTACGGATGCAGGCTTTTTGGAGCATTCAACTCAGGAGGAACTATGGATATCACCTTACATTCCCAGGGCGAGTTCGCTGGTGAAGCCCTGGTTTTTTTCACATTCGAGAAGGAAACCGAGAAGTCGCCCGGCCTAGAAGCCTGGTTGGACACACAAGGCAGTTGGTTGGCCGGAAACAATGGACTGACCGCCTTTTCCGGAAAAGCGAAATCCGTGCGCTATTTCTTCCCATCCAGTGGCACCCTCTCCCCGGCCGTGATCCTGGTTGGACTGGGCGGACGCAAGAACTTTGGGCTGCGGGAACTGCGCCGGGCCGTGGCCGCGGCCGTGAGTTGCGCTATGGACCTGCGGCTGGTCGAGATCGGACTGGATACTCGCTTCCTGGTGGATACGAGCCTGGATACCGGGCAGGCCGTGGAAGAGACGGCCTGTGCCGCCATGACGTCCGTGTACCGCTTTGAGAGACTGAAGACGGAGAAAGACGAGCCACCCAGTCAGCCCCCAAAGCTGCACATCCTGGTGGACGATCAAGCAGAAGCACTCCTGAAGGACCGTTTGGACAAGGCCCTGGCAACGGGTCACGGGCTGAACCTAGCCAGGGACTTGGTGAACATGCCCGCCAACCTGGCCACCCCGGAATACCTGGCCCAGACGGCCCGGGATATTGCCGGACGATACGGTTTCGGCGTGGAGGTCATGACCGCGGACCAGATCGAGTCCCTGGGCATGGGAGCCTTTGCCGCGGTATTTCAGGCCAACCGGGACCAGGCCCGCCTGATCATCCTGGATTCCCGGCCAGGCCCTTCGGGTTTGTCCGACCAACCCACCTCCAGCGATGGAGAAAAGCCCTTGGTGGTGATCGGCAAGGGAATCACCTTCGACACCGGCGGCATTTCCCTGAAACCCAGCCAAGGCATGGAGGAAATGAAGGGGGACATGGGCGGGGCCGCGGCGGTGCTCGGTTTTTTCGAAGCCCAGGGCCGCCTGGGTCAAAGTGGCGGCGACCAACGTCGGCTGGTGGGGATCATCCCCTGCACGGAGAATGTTCCCGGTCCCAAGGCGGTCAAGCCCGGAGACGTAGTCACGACCTGTTCCGGCAAGACCGTGGAAATCATCAACACCGACGCCGAAGGCCGCTTGCTGCTCTGCGATGCCCTGTCCTACGGGAAAGGCTATGATCCGATGGGCATCGTGGATCTGGCCACCCTGACCGGAGCCATGGTCGTGTCCCTGGGTCCGCGCATCGCCGGGGTCTTTGCCGCACCGGAGTCGCTGGCCGAACAGGTCCGACGCATCGGCGAGCGGGTCGGCGAGTCCTGCTGGCCCATGCCGCTCTGGGAAGACTACAAGGATGAGCTGAAAAGCGAGGTCGCGGACCTGAAAAACGTCGGAGCGAGAGAAGGCGGCGCGATCCATGCGGCCCTGTTCCTGCAACGCTTTGTCCCGGAGAACACCCCCTGGGTCCACCTGGACATCGCCGGCCCCGCCTTTGCCAAGAAAAAAGGCGACCACGGCATCGCCGGAGGAACCGGGTTCGGGGTGCGGATTCTTGTGGATTTGGTTCAAGAATGGTCGGAAGAAAACTGATGGACCTCAACTGAGTGTTGAAAAAGTCCCTATCCGGCAGTCCGTTCAAAAATCCCAAGTGCAAGAAGCAAAAAAAGTTCAAGGTCGAAGCGTATTTATTCATACGTGAGAGTTTGAACTTTTTGCGGCGACGCAGCAATTGGGAGTTTTTCAACGGACTGTCAAATCCGCCCGATCCGAAATCCCAGTCCCAGCGCCGCGAAGCCCAGCAGGTTTTGCCCAAGAATTTTCAGGACAAGGATCAGCCACTGACCCTGTTGGAGCAAAACCTCGGCCTCGAAGACGTAGGTGGAGAAGGTGGTGAAGGAGCCGGCGAAGCCGGTCAGGAGGACGAGGCCCAGAGGCTTGGGGATCAAGGCCCGTTTTTCGGAGACCGTCCAGATCAGGCCGAAGAGGAAACAGCCCAGGACGTTGGCCAGGGAGGTGCCCCATGGGAAAGGGCCGGGCAGCAGGGAGGCCGCCGAAGATATCCCGTACCGGGCCAAAGCCCCGGCCGCTCCGAACAGCCCGATGAGCAGGGCCGTGGCCATAGGGGACAAGGTGGAGGCAGGCTGACGATCAGATTCAGACACAGGCGCTTACCAGGGAACTATTCCTGGTACTTCCTGGCCACGGCCAGAACACTCTCTTCCACGGATAAAAAAGCGTCCACGATACGGGGGTCGAAGTGGGTGCCGTGACCTTCAAGGAGAATTCCCCGGGTAGCCTCGTGGGTGAAGGCGTCCTTGTAGACCCGTTTGGAGATCAGGGCGTCGTAGACGTCGGCCACGGCCAGAATCCGGGCGGCCAGGGGGATGTTCTCGCCCTTAAGGCCATCGGGGTAGCCGGTGCCGTCCCAGCGCTCGTGGTGCCCGCGGGCGATTTCCGCAGACATGCGCAGATAGTCGGCCTTGGGGTTTTTCTGGAACGCACTGTGCAAGGTGTCGAAACCGATGGTGGTATGGGTCTTCATGATCCTGAATTCATCGTCGTTGAGCCGGCCGGGCTTGAGCAGAATGCGGTCAGGAATGCCCACCTTGCCAACGTCGTGCAACGGGCTGGTGGCATGGATGGTTTCAATGAACTGGCGATTGACCTCCGGGAAGGAGTTGCGGTCCAGGGCCTCGGCCAGTAGCCGACAATAGCCTTGGATGCGCTCCAGATGATAGCCGGTTTCCGAGTCCCGGGTCTCGGCCAGCTTGGCCAGGGCGAAGATGACCATGTCCTTGTCCTGAAGGCTGAAAATCCGCTCCCCAGCCTTGAGCCGGACAAACAGCTCATCCTTGCGCACCGGCTTGGTCAGATAGTCGTCCACTCCGGCCTCGAATCCGGCCACCAAGTCCGCAGATTCGGTCCTGGCGGTGATCATGATCAGGTAGGTGTAGTTGTCGCCCTCCGCGGCCCGGATCCGCCGGCAGAGTTCCGCGCCGTCCATCACCGGCATGTTCCAGTCCGTGAGCACGATCTTGGGGGATTCCTCCCGCCAAGCCTGAAATCCCAACTCACCGTTTTCCGCCTGAACCACCTCGTGGCCGATCTTTTCCAGGTAAAACCCCAGGGTTTTTCGGCTCAACTTCTCGTCATCGACGATCAACACCTTCATTCCCTGCTCCTTGCTCATGGAGTATGATATTTTAGATTTTTTGATGATGATTTTTGATTTTTGGGGATAGTTCTGAACAGGTTGACAAACCGCAACGCTTTTTTCCTGCATCCGTTCGATGTAGGAGCGACCGGCCGGTCGCCCCTACGGCCTGGGCATGAAATTCCGTACTCTGAAGTGACAACCAATTTTTCTGCCAAAACGAACCATCCCATCGTCAAAAATCAAAAAAAAAGAAAATCTCAGCCCCGGCTCCCCAGCCATTCCTCACTCTCCGCAGCAAACATCGCCCAGGTCCGTTGCAGGGCCTGGAACTCCCGGTCCGCCGCCTCCCAATGCCCGCGGCGCGCGGCTTCCATGATTCCGACGCAACGGTCGGCCAGTCGGGCCGCGCCGACATAGGAGCTGGGGCCTTTGAGGCGGTGGGCAATCATCTCGGTATCCGGCTCCCGACGAGCCAGGGCCTGTTCGATGGCCGCGATCTCCGTGGGCGTGTCCGCCAGAAAATCCTGAAGCATCTCCCGGGCCATGTCCTGGTCGTTGTCATACTGGTGCAGCAGCGCGGCCACATCCAGAACCCCGGATCCATCGTCCTCCCGAGACGCTTCTTCTTCGACCGATTCCTGGCCGGTCCGGTGGGCGGCCAGGATAGCAGCCAGAGCCTCTTTGGGCATAGGCTTGGGCAGATAATCGGTCATCCCCGCTTCCAGGCAGCGTTCCCGGTCGCCCTCCATGGCGTTGGCGGTCAGGGCCACGATGGGCAGCTTCCCGAACCGCCCACCCAGCCGCCGAATGGCCTGGGTGGCCTCGTAGCCGTCCATCACGGGCATCTGCACATCCATAAATACCATGTCAAAGTGCTGATCCTGCACCATTTCCAGGGCTTCCAGCCCGTTCTGGGCCGTGGTCACCTCGCAGTTCAGCTTTTGCAGGATCAGGGTCGCGGATTTGCGGTTGATGGGGTGGTCGTCCACCAGCAGAACGCGCAAGGGTGGTTGGGATTCATCCTCAAGGAGCGGCCCGGGTTCGGCCGAACGGGAAGCCGCCGCAATCGTGCATCCCTGCCCGTTATCCTTGTGCAGGCAATCCCGTACCGCGTTGAACAGGTCGCTGGCCGCGATGGGTTTGGGCAGCACGGCCTTAATCCCCATGGCATTGCACTGCTCTATGCTCACATGTCCCCACAGGGAGGTCAGCAGGATCACGGAAGGAGAATCCCAACGGGCATCCCTGGCCAAGGCAGCGGCCAGCTCCAACCCGGTCATTCCTGGCATGGCATGGTCCAGGAGCAGGATGTCGTAAGGGCGGCCCTGGGCCAGTGCGACTTCGAGCAGCTGGAGGGCCTCAGTCGCGTCCCAGGCCGCATCGTGCTCCATGCCCCATGTGGACAGGTATTCAGCGAGAATCCGGCGATTGACGGACTGATCATCCACGATCATACCCCGACGTCCCCGCAGCTCGTTTCCGGTGTACTTCGAGAGCCTGGACGGTTCCTCCTTGCACGGCAAGGTCAGGTCGAAAAAAAAGCGCGACCCCCGGCCCACAGTGCTGCCCACGGTAATCGTCCCGCCCATCATTCCCACCAGTTGCTGGCTGATGGCCAAGCCCAGGCCGGTCCCGCCGTAGCGGCGGCTGGTGGAGCCGTCCACCTGGGTGAACTGCTCGAAAATATGGATCAAACGGTCCTCGGGGATGCCGATGCCGGTATCCTCCACCAGGAAACGGATCGCGGCCTGGTCGTCCTCCAGGTACAGCAATTCGACGTTGAGCAGGACGTGGCCGCGCTCGGTGAACTTGACGGCATTGGCCAGCAGGTTGGAAAGAACCTGGCGCAAGCGAAGATTGTCCCCCTCCACGAGCCGGGGAGTCCGGGGGTCGTACCGGATCAGCAGCTCCAGGTCCTTTTCCCGGGCCTTGGCGGAAATCAGGCCGCCCAGACGATGGATTTCCGCTTCCAGGTCGAAAACCCGGTTGCTGAGTTCCAGCTTCCCGGCCTCGATCTTGGAGAAGTCCAGGATGTCGTTGATCACCGAAAGCAACGATTCCGCCGATGTTTCGGCCATATGCAGGAATTCGCGCTGTTCCGGGGAGGCTTTGGTCTCCTTGAGCAGACCGATCATGCTGACCACGCCGTGCAGCGGTGTGCGGATTTCGTGGCTCATATTGGCCAGAAACTCGCTCTTGGCCTGGCTGGCGGCCTCGGCCTGGGCCTTGGCTTCCACAAGATGCCGTTCGCGGATGCGTCGGGCCTCGGCATTGGTAAACAGCTCGGCCAGAATCTGAAGCAGGGAAACTTCCTCCTCACTCCATGTTTTTTCGTCCTGAACCGCGTCAAAACCCACGAACCCGAAGCACTCCTCACCCTGGTTCAGAGGCAGGGTGATCAAAGTTCGGATGTCCTGGGACTCCAAAACTCCGCGGATGGCCGAACCGTTCGGGAGCCTTGCCACGCTGGGAATGTGGACGATCTCCCCCCGGCGATGCGTCTGAACCCATTCCGGAAAAAGACTGTTGCCAACATTTTGCAGGTTGGAAATTTCCGGGGCAATCCCCTCCGCGCACCATTCATGAGTGTTGTGCATCACGTCGTGGACAAAATCGTACCGGAACAGATAGGCCCGATCCACCTGGGCGAACCGGCCGATCATGGCCAGGGCGTTGGTGATGCCCTGATCCAGATTTTCCAGGGGGGTGTTCACGAATCCAATGGCCAAATCCATGACCACCTGCTGAAACGCAGTGCGATGCTCCAGGGCCTGTTCCGCCCGGACCCGGTCCGATACCTCCCAGCGAAAGCCCGTAGTCCCCGAAATCTCCCCGGTTTCCGGATCCACGATGGGCCGCTTGGAAAATTCGAACCAGCGCAATCCACCTTCCGGATCGACCTCCTGATCCCGGCCTTCCAGATGCCGACCGGTTCGCAGAACAGTCTCATCGTCCGCGACAAACATCCTGGCTTTATCCGCGGGCCAAACCTGCTGTGTGGTTTTTCCGAGGATTTCGTTCACGGCCAAGCCGAAGCGGTTGGCAAAAGATTTGTTCACCGCGGTGTAGCGGCCTTGAACGTCCTTCACCCAAGCCATAAACGGCAGATTGTCCAGCAGAGCTCGCTGGCTGGCCTGAGCTTTGGCCAGCTCCCGTTCCGCCCGGTGGCGGCGATCAGACTCCAGACACGCCAGACAGGCTCGAGCCAACATATCCGCCAGAGGCTGAAAATCTTTGAGAAAGGTCTCGTCAAAGGGAGCAGGGCGGGCGAGGATCAGCAGGCCGAAACCCTGAAGGCCAAAACCGAACCAGGGACCGCGACGTCCATGATACTCCGAGGATATCCGAGTCGGGTCAGCGTCCAGTTCAGTGCTGAGATTGCGGACAATCTCCGACCATTCCGGGTTTCGGGGCACGGGCAGGGGCAGGGCAAGGGAGGTGATGGGATCCGCGGCAGTGAGCTGGACCACCGCCGCTGCGGTGCAGTTCAGCTTACGCAAAAAAAGGGGCAGGCACTTGCCCAGCAGGGAGCGCAGCTCCAGTTCGCCGCTGATGGACAGGGCGATTTCCAGGAGAATCTGCCGCCGAAGGTCGTCAGTCACGCCGGTCAATCATCCTGGTCATCAAAAATGCCGACCACCGACGTCTTGTTGTAGAACTCCAGGTAGGCGTCGCCGGTATTGGCGATTTCCCCCAGAGTCAGGGCCCCGACCATGGGCAGACCCACGTCCACCGCGTACAACTCCCGCTCGAAATCTTGCCCCAGAAAAAGGACCCGGGAAATGCAGTCCACGAAGAGCATGGATCGATTCGCGCCCTCTTCCACGGGAAACCCAGCCTGGGCCAATTCCCGAGCATGAGTTGCCCCGGCCACCAGGGAGTCCGGGCTGCCGCTGAGGATATGCACGTGGCCGCCCTCGGCCACTTCACCGACGCAGACCAGCCTGGATCCGTCCAGGACGATGGGATCCCGAACGATCATTTCCGCGTCCAGCTTGGCAATGCCCAATGGGTAGGACTTGGCCAGATCGAAAAACGGTTCCGCGGCAAAGGACCGGCCGGAATGGGCCTCCACGACTTCCCTGTACACTTCGAAAGCCGGCCGCCAATTCAGGCTGATCACGGTATTGCGGTCGGCCTCGGTGACTTTGTAGGCATCGCTGATCGGGGCCCAGCCATGGGCCACGCCAATGGAACTCCGGGTGTCCGCCAGAGCCAGAATAGCGGCATCCTGGAGCAGGCCCTGATTGGTGAACAGGCAGGGCTTTTGCTGAAAACTCAAGGACCCCGCCCCGCCGCCGATAAAGTTGGGCAACAGGCCCATGCAGTTGAACAGAGCGTCGATCAAGGCCGTGATCCGGGTGCTCAACCCGTCCACGAACACGAACATGGTTTGCTCCGTTGGGTCCACCTCGCCAAACAGCTCCAGGATTGTCCCGAAATAGTCACCCTCCGGGTCGCTCAACCCGGGAATCACGCCGCACCGGGCCTCGGACCGCAGCCCGACCACCAGTGCCCCATGCTCCAGGGCTTTCCGGTCGTGAATGATGCGCGGAAACACACCGCCGAAAACCGGCTTCGGGCAGGACCGAAGGACCGGATTCAAGACTTCGGTCTCCAAGTTGTCCGCGTCACAAGCCAGGATCATCAGGGAACGTGTGCCCGGATCGTCCGCGACCCGTTGGATCAGCGCTCCGAGACTCTGAGAGTCCGGAGCGTCAAGAAAGTGCATGTTCATGAAGACCTCGTGTATTGGAAATCCGTGCAGTTGACGCGATCCACCCTTCGCGAACCAAACCCAACGTCGCCCGCCATTGCCTGGTGAGGAACCATTCCTTTTTGTCTCCGGATTCCCTACAAGGTTCCAAAATGAACCACAAGACTCTCCCAAACGCTACCCAAACACTTTCGAAAAACTCCTTGGTCGTCCTCCGGTCAGCACCAGGAGTCCGGTCCAACCTCATGAATATCTTGCCTCCCTGGTGCCGTTTTCGTAGTGTTGCGAAAATACATGAAGGCATTCCTCATTGCGTCACCAACCGGCTCCCCTCAATATGTCTGAAAATCCCGCACCTACCTCGAACATGACCGACCAGATCATGGCCGTGTTCGACAGCACCCCGGCCCTGCTCTGCGTCCTGGACGACGAACAACGCGTCCTCTTCGCCAACCGGGCCATGCGCGACTTCCTGGGCATGAGCGTCGAAGACCTGCGCCTCGGCCGGGCCTGCGGAGTGTTCGGATGCATCAGGGCCCAAGAACACCCGCAAGGTTGCGGATATGGTGAGAGCTGCACCGTGTGCGACTTGAACAAAGCCATTCAGAGCACGCTCCAAACCGGCACCTCGTTTCAGGACATCGAATTCCGGACCACACTGGTCAGCGACGATGGCCATAGGGACGTGATCCTGCTGGGGGCCACGGCCCGGCTGATGGTGGACAACCAGAGCAGACTCCTGCTGACCTTGTCCGACATTACAGACCGGTACCGGATGGAGGGGAATCTGCGCGAGACCCAGGAGCGTTTTCAGACCTTATTCCATGCCAGCCCCAACCCGCTGATCCTGACCCGATTGAAAGACGGCGAGATTGTTGAAATCAATGAGGCCTTCATGGAGTTGAGCGGCTTCAGCCGCCACGAAGTCCTGGGCAAGTCCACGCTTGGACTGCGTATTTGGGAGCATCCCGAACAAAGGGTCGCGTTCCTGGACTTGCTGCGAGAGAATGGAGCATGCTCTCACTATGAAGCTACATTCCGGATGAAAAACCAAAAGATGCTCAGCGGACTGATGTTCGCCAGGATGATTCATTTTCATGGAGAACCGCACATTTTTTCCGCTGTCCAGGACATCACCGAACAAAAGCAAATGGCTCAAGCCCTGGCCACCAGCGAACTTCAGTTTCGAATGCTGTTCGAGCACCACAACGACGCCATTATATGGGCTGATATCGACGGCTATCTGGTCCGCTGCAACCAGTCGGCGGAAGATCTGTTTGAACGTAGCCGGGATGAGTTAGTCGGGATGCACCAGACCGAACTGCATCCTCCCGAACGGCTCGAATTCTATCATCAGCTGTTCAAGGACAATGCCGTAAACCGGAAAAACATTTCGGCGGACGTGGAGGTCATCAGCAAATCCGGCACGGTCAAGCCGGTGGAAATCCTTTCCACCATCATTGAAGTGGACAGCAAGACTATCACCCAGGGAATTTTCGTGGACATCAGCGAGCGTGTCGCGGCCCGCAAGCAAATCGAGCACCAGATCGACCTGCAGCACCTGCTCATGGACCTTTCCCTGCTCTTTCTGAACGTGCCCATGAATTTCCTTGACGATGCCCTGCAGGAGGCCCTGGCCCGGGTTGGAGCTTTTTCCAAGACCGATCGCGTTTACATTTTCTTCTATGATTTTCAGCAACGGATCATGCGCAACACCCATGAATGGTGCGCCCCGGGGATCAAACCGGAAATCCATAATCTTCAGAACGTCTCGTTCGACGAAGCACCGAATCAAGTTGCCAACCACAGGGCCGGAGATCCTTTTTACGTCAATGACGTGAGCGCCATGCCCGAAAGCGACCCGTTGCGAAAGCATCTGGCGGATCAAGGCATCCTCTCCGTGCTCTCGCTGCCGTTGCTGGACGGACAGGAGTGCATCGGCTTCATGGGCTTCGACTCGGTTCAGCGGCAAAGGGAATGGTCGGCCACGGAAATCAAATTGTTCATGGTTCTGGCGGAACTCCTGGTCAACGTCATTCGGCGCAGGCGTCGAGAAGAAGAATTAAAAACAGCCAGGGCCAATGCGGAACGGGCCAATACCGCCAAAAGCCGTTTTTTGGCCACCATGAGCCACGAGATCCGTACGCCCATGAACGGAGTGGTGGGTATGACCGAATTGCTTTTGGATACGGAGTTGAACGAGGAACAATCCAGGTACGCCCAGGTGATCCACTCCAGCGGCGAGGCCCTGCTCGGGCTGATTAACGACATCCTGGACTTCTCTAAAATCGAGGCGGACAAGCTGGAACTTGAAGAAGTGCCCTTTTCCCTGCCCGATGTTCTGGACGCGACGGTGAACATGCTGGCCGTGACGGCCCAGACGAAAGGCCTACACCTTGGCTGGCAAATACACGACGTCGTGCCCATCTCCCTAGTGGGCGACCCCCTGCGTCTGCGCCAGATTCTGCTGAACCTCTGCGGCAATGCGGTGAAGTTCACGGAAAAAGGGGAAGTGAGGATTGAGGTTGGGGAGGTTCACGGTTCACGGTTCAACGACACGCAAGAGGTTCACGGTTCACGGTTCAACGGTTCAGCGGTTGGAGAGGGAGAGGTTCACGGTTCACGGTTCAGCGGTTCAACGGTTGGTGAAACGGCGGCTATGGTTGCTGATATAGGGGCGCACCGTGGTGCGCCAGACGATGTCGCGCCAATTGCAACCCCTTCCGACAACACCCCGGCCCCAACCGTGAACCGTGAACCGCTGAACCGTGAACCCCTGAACCGTGAACCCCATATCGTACATCTCCGCTTCAATGTGCACGACACGGGCCCGGGCATTGCGCCGGACAAGCTCCAGCTCCTGTTTCAGCGGTTTCAGCAGGGAGACGCGTCCACCACCCGGCAATTCGGCGGCACAGGCCTGGGCTTGGCCATTTCCAAGAGCCTGGCGGAAATGATGGACGGGGAAATCGGCGTGGAAAGCGCCGAGGGACGGGGCTCAACCTTCTGGTTCACGGCTCGGTTCGCGAAGCAACCCGTCCCATGCGCTTCGGAAGGCCTAAGCCGGACCATGCCCCGGGAAGCACGCCGCCCAGAACAACCAAAGCTGATTCCTCAAGTTCAGCCGGATCTTCGCGTCCTGCTGGTGGAGGACAACCCGGTCAACCAACTCGTGGCCCAGAAGATGTTACAAAAAATAGGCATTTTCGCGGATACGGCGAGCAATGGACAAGAAGCCGTGGATGCGGTTGGACGCCATGCCTATGACTTGGTGTTCATGGACATTGAGATGCCGATCATGGACGGCCTGGAGGCGACGGGGGAAATAAGGAGTCTGGAATCAGAAGACAGGAGTCAGAAGGCAGGAATAAATTCTGGGATGCTGGAATGCTGGAATGCTGGGATTGAGAAGTCGGGCAGACATGCCGACTCATCTGTATCTGTTGGAAAATTCGAGCACCAATCCGATTTAAAAAAGATGAACCCTTCCATCCGCAATACTGCACCCCAGCATCCCAGCATTCCAGCATCCCAGCATTCCAGAACTCCCATCATCGCCCTGACCGCCCACGCCGTGCAGGGCGACCGGGAACGGTTCCTGGCCGCGGGTTTCGACGACTACCTGACCAAACCTCTCCGGTTCGAGGCATTGCGGGAAACCGTGCTCCGGTGGGCGCAATCGGCTTGCTCGCCCGAGGAATCAATTTCCGACACCACACCCTGTCTGGAGTCGGGCCTGGTGTCGGGCACGGAAACCGTCGCTATCTGCAACAAGCCGGACCTTCTGGAACGGGTCATGGGGGACCACGACCTGGCTCGGGATGTACTGCGCTCTTTGGTGGACAACGGGACTCAGCGGATCGAGACCATCAAGACCTACCTGACCAGTGGGGACGCCCAGACCGTCGGCAAGGAAGCCCACGGCCTCAAAGGCGCGGCCTTGAACTGCAGCTGCCCGCACTTGGCCGAAACTGCCCGAAAAATGGAAGACGCGGGCCGAAACAACGACCTCGACGCGCTTCGAAGCCTGCTTCCACGGTTGGAGCGGGACTTCGCGGCGGTGTGCGATCTGGTGGCGCGCTCGTCCTCTTAACTGAGTGCTGAAAATGTTCTAATTCGACAGTCCGTTTAAAAACCCCAAGTGCAAGAAGCAAAAAAAGTTCAAGGTCGAAGCGTATTTATTCATCCGTGAGAGCTTGAACTTTTTGCAGCGACGCAGCAATTGGGAGTCTTTCAACGGACTGTTAACCTTCCGATCCACCTGAACCACCTTCGGCGGGCATTTTGCTTGCTTCCCTGGGCTTCGGCTTGCGGCGGCGTTTCTTCTTGGCCGCCGCAACGGACGGATCGGCCTGAGCGGTACGGGTTGCGGGCTTTTTCCGGAGCTTGGGTTCGGCGTCGACCTCGGGGCGAGGCGGAGAGACGTTCATGGAGCGCTGGTACATCTCGTCCAAAAGCAGGGCCAGCAACGTTGCGGTGTCCTCACTCTCGGCGAATCTGGGGATAGTCGGAAGAAAGCGTGCGGCCCGCTCTTTTTGAGCCAAGGTCAATCGACGTTGCTTGTTTTCCAACAACACCGTGATCCGGTTCTCCAGCGCGGGCAGGACGTCGGCCTCTTCCGGGGCCGGGCGCTCCAGCATCTTGATTCCGAACCGGGTCGCGATCCGGCCCAGCTCGATCTTCTCCATGATGTCCACCAGGGTGATCACCGAGCCCGAAGCGCCGGCCCGACCGGTGCGCCCGGCCCGATGGATATAGGATTCCGGATCCTCTGGGGCCTCGTACAAAAAGACATGGGACAACCCGGGGATGTCGATGCCCCGTCCGGCCACGTCCGTGGCCACCAGAAAGCGTAGATTGCCGGAACGGATCCGGGCCAGGACTTCCTCGCGCTTGTTCTGGGTGAGGTTGGAGGAAATATCCTCGGCGTCGAACCCGTACTGTTTGAGAATCGCCGCCACGAACTCCACGTTGTTCTTGGTATTGCAGAAGATGATCGCCGAGGTGGGATTTTCCATCTCCAAAAGGCGGATCAGAACCTTGTCCCGTTGCATGGGTGGAACCACGCAGAAGGAATGGTCGATTTCCGCGATATGCACCTGATCCCCGGACAGACCGAGAAAGGCCGGCTCGCTCAAGAACTCCCGCCCCAGGCGGATCACGCTTTCCGGGTAGGTGGCCGAAAACATGAAGGCGTCGTAGCCGGCGGACGGCAGGTAGCGTTGTAGCTCACGCATGTCCGGGTAGAAGCCCACGGAAAGCATCCGGTCCGCCTCGTCAAAGATCAGGGTACGCAGACGATCCAAAGTCAGATTGCGGCCCAGCAGATGATCCAGAATCCGACCCGGGGTGCCCACCACCAAGTGCGCGCCCAACCGAAAGGCCTCCCGCTGGGCCTCGTAGCCTACGCCTCCGTACACCGGAACCACGTTCAACCCGCTCTCCCCGGCCAAAACCTTGGCCTCCTCAGCCACCTGCCGGGCCAGCTCCCGGGTGGGAGTCAGCACCAGGGCCTGACAGTCCGGCCGGGAGACGTCGATCCGTTCCAGCAAGGGCAGGATAAAGGCCCCGGTCTTGCCGCTCCCGGTCCGGGCCTGAACCATGACGTCTTGCCCGGCCAGCACGTACGGAATGGCCTTGGTCTGAACCAGCGTCAGTTCGGACCAACCGGCCCGGGCACAGCCCTCTCGTAGCGCCTCAGGCAATCCGGCCAATTCGGCCTCGGGAAGTTCAGGATTCGGCCCGGCTATCTGGGATTGTTGGCTATTATTCGCTTCAGTCAATTGTTGTTCCTCATTTCTTTTTAACGGTTGATTTCCGCAATCTCCCCCACTCACCAGTCCATGGTCGCCTTCCACGCTGTGGCCAGGCGTTCCACGGACGCGGCGAGCACCGGGGCGTCGGCATTGGTGATGCGCAGTGTCGGGTTCTGGTCCACGTGGCCGATGCAGGCCAGGGTTTGGCCCGCGAACAGGGCTTCGAATTCCGGTGCCTGGTCCGGACCCACGCAGACCAGCAGGCGACCGGCGGATTCGCTGTAGAGCAGGGTTGTCACGGGCAGGTCGTGGGGGCAGGACGGAACCTGGGCCAGATCGATCCGCGCACCCAAACGTCCGCCGATGGCCATTTCCGCCAGCGCCGCCCCCAGGCCGCCGTCGGAGAGATCGTGGGCCGCCCGGACCAGGCCGGAACGGATGGCCGCGTGCAAGGTGTGGTAGCGAAGGCGATTTGCCAGAGCGTCCACCTGAGGGATTAACCCTTGGGACACCCCCAGTTCGTCGGCCAATTCGGAGCCACCCAACTCGGAGCGGGTCACGCCCAAGAGGTAGATCAGATCACCAGGCTGCTTGAAGTCCGACGACACGCAGGTCCGGACGTCCTCCACCACGCCCACCAGACTGAAAAGCACGGTGGGCGGGACGGAAATCTTGACCCCGCCAACGGAGTAGTCGTTCTTCATGGAGTCCTTGCCTGAAACGCAGGGCACGCCATACGCGAGGCAGTAGTGAGCCAGGGCCTGGTTGGCCCGGACCAGCTGAGCCAGCTTGTGGCGGCCGTCCAGGGTCTTTTCGGACTGGACCGGATCGCACCAGCAGAAGTTGTCCACTCCGGCCATCCGGGAGGGATCCGCGCCCACGGCCACGGCGTTGCGCACGGCCTCATCCACGGCATTGGCGGTCATCCAGTAGGTGTCCAGATCGCTGAACTTGGGACAAATCCCGTGGGAAACCACCAAACCCTGATGGGAATCCAGCAGCGGACGGATCACCGCCGCATCCGTGGGGCCGTCGGCCTCAGCGCCCATCAAGGGCTTGATCACGCTCCCGCCCTGGACCTCGTGGTCGTACTGACGGATGACGTACTCCTTGCTGCATACGTTGAGCCGCCCAAGAATACGTTCCAAAAGCTTGTCGTGGTCCGTGTCGCCGATTCCCTCGGGTCCGCCCAAAGCCTCTACCGAAATATCTTCCTGCTTCGGCGGGCTCCAAGCAGCCTCCAACCGCATCTGGGGCGTGCCGTTATGCAGGAAATCCATCTCCAGGCTGCCCACCACCCGTTCGCCAAAGCGGACGTGAAACAGCCCACTGTCCGTGAACGTCCCCAGGGCCGTAGCCTCCACGTCCATGCGCCGGGCCAGGGCCAGGAAGGCGTCCAGATCATCCGGGGCCACGGCCGCGGTCATCCGTTCCTGGGCTTCGGAGAGCAGGATCTCCCAGGGCATCAGGCCGTCGTACTTCAGAGGGGCCAGGCTCAAGTCCAGGTCGCAGCCGCCGCTGTCCTGGGCCATCTCCCCCACCGAGGAACTCAACCCCCCGGCGCCGTTGTCCGTGATGGCCCGGTACAGACCCCGATCCCGGGCAGTCATCAAAAAGTCGTACATCTTGCGCTGGGTGATGGGGTCGCCGATCTGCACCGCTGTGGCCGGGGAGTCCTCATGCAATTCCTCTGAAGAAAAGGTGGCTCCATGGATGCCGTCCTTTCCGATCCGGCCACCGATCATCACAACCACGTCTCCGGGTCGGACCTCCTTGTCATGGCTGAGCCGCCCGGCCACCACGGCCGGCATAATCCCCACGGTCCCGCAGAAGATCAACGGCTTTCCCAGAAACCGCTCGTGAAAGACCAGGGAGCCGTTGACCGTGGGAATGCCGGACTTGTTCCCGCCGTGCTCCACGCCCTCGCGCACGCCCTCCAGCACCCGGCGGGGATGGAGCAGCCGCAGGGGCAGTGGCTGATCGTAAAAAGGCGAGCCCAGGCAGAAGACGTCGGTATTGCAGAGCAGGTTCGCGCCCAGACCGGTGCCCATGGGATCGCGGTTCACGCCCACGATCCCGGTCAGGGCCCCGCCGTACGGGTCCAGGGCCGAGGGGCTGTTGTGGGTCTCCACCTTGACGCAGATGTTGTGGCCCTGGTCGAACCGGATCACCCCGGCGTTGTCCTTGAACACGGACAGACAGAAGTCGTCCGCGCCCATCCGGCTTCGAAGCAGGGCCGTGGGGTTCTGGATAAAGGTTTTGTAGAGACTGTTGATGGTTTTAAAAGCGCCCACGGCAGCAGGGGAACCGTCTGCATCCGTGATCCGATAGTCAATTAGGGCGCTGAAAATCTTGTGCTTGCAGTGCTCGGACCAGGTCTGAGCCAGGGCTTCCAGCTCCACGTCCGTGGGCGCTTCCGAAAGCCCCTGGACCGCGCGGGCCGCGCGGATGTCCGACCGCTGGTAATAGCCTCGAATGGCCTGCATTTCCTCCAGACTGAGGGCCAGAACTCCCTTGCGGCTGATCTCCAGCAGTTCCGTGTCACTAAGACCGGAAAGCGGGATGGCCTGCACCGCGTCGCTGGGTCGGCCGACCACCTGAGCGGCCCGGGCCGGAAACCCGGGCTCGACCCGCCATTGGGCGAAGCTTTTCAAGTCGAAGCGCTGAATCAGTTCGTTGGCCAGCAGGTCCGTGGCGATGCGCCGGGCGTCATGTTCGTCGAGCTGTCCGGACAGCAGGTACCGGGTGGAGGTGTACACGGCGAAATCCCTGGGCCAGGGCGTGGGCAGATCCAAGACCATGGCCACGCTCTGGGCCGCGGTCCGACCTTCGTTGTCCGTCACCCCGGGCCGGAACCCCACTTCCAGGGTCCAGGCGAAACCGACCTCGGGCATGGACAGGGGCTCCAGGGACGCTTCGTGCAGGATGGGATCGTGGAGTACATGGCGCTCCAAGACCAGCCGGACTTGGACTACGTCCAGCCCGGCCACGGTAAAGACCTTGATCGTCCGTACGCCGTCCACGGCAAGACCCAACTCCTGGGCAATCTTCCGGCTGACCCGGTTCCCCAGGGTATCCGTCACATGGGGCCGCGGGCCCACTTCCACACGCCACAACATAGGCGCTCCTGTTCTCTTGGGTTTACGGTTCACGGTTCACGGTTCAACGGTTCACGGTTTGTTCTTTCCCACGCTGGGGCATGGGAACGAAACAGGAGGGGCGAGGACGCTAGGACTGTTTGTTTTGGGCGGAACGAGTGCGATCCGCCAGGAGAGGCGCCAGGAAGGGCGTCTTGATCGGGCTGATGAAAAAGCGGCGTTGGTGCGGGAGGCGGCCATTTCGGATTTGCTCCCGGCGTGGGGCCGGGACTATTTTTCGCGGTGCAGGGTGTGCTGGAGCGCTTCCTGAAGAGCGATGCGCTCCGGACATTCAGGCAGGGAGGAAAGGGCCTTTTCAGCCAGGACGACGTACTGGGCCGCCTGGGCGCGGGTCTGCTCCACGCACCCTGCCGCGCGCACCGCCTGGACGACGTGCTCGTGGCGGGCCATGTTCGGGGCTGAAAGTGCGCCGGGATCGGCTACGGCTCCCAGAGAACGTACCCATGCCAAGATATCTTTCCGCTCGGCCTCGGACAAGGTTTCCATGTAGAGGATCAGAGGCAACGTCAACTTGCCTTCCCGCAGATCGTTGCCCACGGGCTTCCCGGCCACCTCGGCCTTGGCCGAGTAGTCCAGGGCGTCGTCCGTGAGCTGGAAAGCGATGCCCAGATTGATACCGTAATCCAGGGCCGCTTGGGCCGCTTGCTCGTCCCCTCCGCCCGCCAGAGCCCCGCAGTGACAGGCCGCCTGGATCAGGTAGGCCGTCTTGCCGGTGATGATCTCCAGATAGTGCTCCAGGGACAAGGCGGGCCGTTTGATCCACTCCAGTTCCTGAATCTCTCCGGAAGCCGTGCGCATGATGGCCTCGGCCACCCTCCAACTCAACCGGGCGTCCCCGTACTCGGCCACCAACCGGTTTCCCAGGGCCAGCAGCACGTCTCCGGCCAGGATGGTTTCGGTCTTGCCATAGACGAGATGCGCCGTGGCCTGTCCGCGGCGCAGATCGCTGCCGTCCAGGATGTCGTCATGCAGCAACGTGGCAGAATGCAGAAACTCCATGGAGCAGGCCAGAGGATAAATGTCCGATCCTCCTGAAGCGGATGGGAAAGAAGAAGACGCGGACAAAACGCGTTCACCCGTGCCGCGAGAAACGCACCGAAAAAAAAGGATGGTCAGCAAAGGCCGCAACCGCTTGCCCCCGGCCATGAGCACATGCTCGGCCACGGCGCGGACCAGTTCCGGCAACTCCCGGGTCTTCCGGGCCAAACGGTCGTTGATGATCGGCAATTCGTCCTGAAGAAGGCCTTGAAGAACGTGCATCCGGCTCCTGTTATCCGCTTCCCTTGTCCAAGGCAAGGATTTTTCTCTTGCATGGATAGCCGCCGCGCTCTGGTTAAGTCTGTTTTTTCGGACAATACGATATTCCGGACTGGCATTTTTATTTCGAAACGTCTAGGATGGAGACGTGCTTTTGTTCCATTTTGGACATGCTCCGTCACGTCTTTTTTTTCAGACGTACACCTTGTCCTTTCTTCCTTTCACCTAAAAACACCTGCACCTTTTTTCTAAAATGTTTTTGTACACGGCATATTCCGACTACGGCACGTTTTTTGGTAGGGTACCGGGCAGTCGTAATGTGCATGCGCCCGGCTCCCGCGGGAGCCCCCCCTATCTTTCTGTTATCCCTATTCACGGAGGTTGATTCATGGCCAAAAAGATTCAAAGCGTCGATGGTAACACCGCAGCGGCTCACGTAGCCTATGCCCTGAGTGAAGTTGCCGCCATTTACCCCATCACGCCTTCCACGCCCATGGGCGAAATCGCTGACGACTGGGCGGCAAAGGGTCGCAAGAACGCCTGGGACCAAGTCCTGGCCATCCGCGAGTTGCAGTCCGAGGCCGGCGCCGCCGGCGCCGTCCATGGCTCCCTGGCCGCGGGCGCCCTGACCACCACCTTCACCGCTTCCCAGGGCCTGTTGCTGATGATCCCGAACATGTTCAAAATCTCCGGCGAACTGCTGCCCGGAGTCTTCCATGTTACGGCCCGGGCCGTGGCCGCCCACGCCCTGTCCATTTTCGGCGATCACCAGGACATCTACGCCACCCGCCAGACCGGGTTCGCCATGCTGGCCTCCAATTCGGTCCAGGAAGCCCATGACATGGCCATGGTCGCCCACCTCAGCGCCATTGATTCCTCCGTGCCCTTCATGCACTTTTTCGACGGGTTCCGGACGTCCCACGAAATTCAGAAGGTCGAGCTCGCGGACTACGCGGACATCGCAAAACTGGTGGACCAGGACGCGCTTGCCAAGTTCCGAGCCCGGTCCATGAACCCGGAACACCCGCAGATCCGGGGCACGGCCCAAAATCCAGACATCTATTTTCAAGGCCGGGAAGCCTCCAATTCCTTCTACGCCAAGGTGCCGGCCATCGTGGCCGCGAACATGGAAAAGGTCAGCCAGCTTACCGGCCGCCCGCTCAAGCTCTTCGACTACGTGGGCGCACCGGACGCGGACCGGGTGATCATCGCCATGGGCAGCGGCTGTGAAACCATTGAGGAAGTGATCAACCATCTCCAGGCCAAGGGCGAAAAGATCGGCATGATCAAGGTCCGCATGTACCGCC
>SKYX01000257.1 GCA_007127655.1 Desulfonatronum sp. | reverse complement strand
GAACTGGGGCGGATCGATTCCCTGGGAGGGATTCTTTCGCCGGGCTTGATTTTTTCCTTTGTCCTGCTGGGCGCCTTTCCCCTGGCCACGAAAAAGATCATGGCCTGGTACCGGGCCAGGCGGAACAAGCCAACAATCGTCACATAAAATTCGGCAACAAGGAGACGCCATGCCACAATACGACTATGACATCGCCGTGATCGGGGCTGGGGCTGCCGGGTTGACTGTGGCTGCGGGCGCGGCCCAGGCTGGGGCCAAGACGTTGATTGTGGAAAAGGAACCGGCCATGGGCGGGGACTGTCTGCATTACGGCTGCGTGCCCAGCAAGACCTTGATCAAATCGGCCCATGTTTACCACCAGATGAAGCAGGCGGCCCGATACGGCTTGCCCGAAGTCACTGTCCCGGCTGTGGATTTCAGCCGGGTCCGGGAGCGTATCCAGCGGGTCATCGCCACGATCCAGCCCCACGATTCCCCGGAGCGGTTCTGCAAGCTTGGGGCGGAGGTGGTATTCGGTCGGGCCGAATTCCTGGACGAGCACCAGGCTCGAATCACCACCAACGCCGGCGAGGCTCGAACGGTTTCGGCCAAAAGCTGGGTCGTGGCCACCGGTTCCACGGCGGCCGTGCCCAGCCTGGAAGGGCTGGATAGCACGCCTTACCTGACGAACCGGGAGATTTTTTCCCTGGACTCCCTGCCGTCCTCCCTGATGATCATCGGCGGCGGACCCATTGCCGTGGAGATGGCCCAGGCCTTTGCCCGGCTGGGCTCCCAGGTGCATGTGATCCAGCGCAGTTCACAGATCCTCTCTCGCGAGGACGCGGACATGACCGGCCTGGTGCAGAGCGTTCTGGAGCGCGAAGGAGTAACGTTCCATCTCGGCACGGAACTGCTCCGCGTCAGGGATCTTGGACAGGAGCGGGAGGTGGACTTCAAGACCCAGGATGGGAGCGAGACGTCGGTGAGGGGGGCTGCCTTGCTGGTGGCCTTGGGCCGCAGCCCTACGACGCGTGGCCTCGGTTTGAAGAACGCCGGGGTGGAGATTGGTAGCAAGGGCATCCCGGTGGACGCCCGGTTGCGTACCTCTCAGAAGCACATCTATGCCTGCGGCGATGTGACCGGGGCGTACCAGTTCACCCACGCCGCCGGGTACGAGGGCGGGGTGGTGGTGACCAACGCCGTGTTTCATCTGCCGCGCAAGGCGGACTACACCTGGATGCCGGCCTGCACCTATACGGACCCGGAATTCGCCAGCCTGGGACTGAACGAGAAGCAAGCTCAAAAACAGGGGCTGGACTATACGGTCTGGACCGAGGAATTCGTCGAAAACGATCGCAGCCTGGCCGAAGAAGAGCGGGAAGGGCGGATCAAGCTGCTGCTGGATAAGAAAGGCAAACCGTTGGGGGTGCAGATCGTCGGGCCGCATGCCGGGGAGCTTTTGGCCGAATGGGTGGCGGTGCTGGGCGGCAAGGTCAAGCTGAGCACCCTGGCCGGAGCGGTTCACCCGTATCCGACCCTGGCCGAGATCAACAAGAAGGTGGCCGGCAAGCATCTGAGTGAGAAGATTTTCTCGGACGGCGTGAAAAAGACCCTGAAGTTTTTTTTCGGGTTCAAGGGCCGGGCCTGCGGCGGCGAGCGTGACGGACCGGGATGAGTGTCGAAAACAGGCCTTTGCCCGTCCGTTGAACAACTCTCAATTGCCGCATCGCGGTGAAAAGTCCAAACTCTCTTGCATCAATAAATGCAGTGACGGCGGCCAATATTGGCCGCCGTTCTCATTTCTCACGGGTATGACCGGGGCTTCCGGCGTTCCTCAGTTCGGTTGAGCGTCCTCCGGACAGTGGACGCTAGGCAGGGAAGACTCCGTGGTCTTCACGGCGATTTGTTCCGGATTGAACATCAAGTCCGCCAGGGTGATGGCGTCCAGCTCGCGTTCGATCGTCCGAGAGATATGCTTCCAGACGGCCTGGGTGCGACACCCCGTGCTCCGTTCGCAGGCGTTTGGATCTGAACTGCACTGACTGATGCTGATTTCGCCTTCCATAGTGCGCACGATGTCACCGAGGGTTATGCAGGAAGGGGTCTTGAGGAAAATATGTCCGCCGTAGGCTCCGCGGACGCTTTTTATGTAGCCGGCCTTCTTCAAGGGGCGGAGAATTTGTTCGATAAAGGGGACGGAAATACTCGTATTTTCTGCTATTGATGAAGCGCACAACGGGTTGCCTTCCATTGTGTGCTCCACTAAATCCAACAGGATTCGGGCGGCATAACGGGAGCGTGCGGAGAGCTTCATGATCTTCGTTCCTTTTGTTTTGAACGTGGCGTTAGAGGGCTGGAACGACGTAGGATTTTGTCAATATTTAAAGGAACTCTAGGTCATCTTGAAATTCCGGTCAATGTGCAAGCGCCTGGAGCGCCATGAAGAACGGCTTGCCGCAAGGGACACGCGGAGCTTCCGGATTTCACCGGAAAGACGTAAGAACGTTGGCAAAGGGAGAAGTTGCTTTTGCGCAAAGGTCACTTTTAACAGGGCGAAGAGAAAGAATTTTTGTAACTACTCAGCTCATCCGAGAAAATGTGGTCTGGATAGTGGTAACGCGCCCGTCTTCACGGGTAAGGTTGACTCAGAGACGGCATTGAAAAACACGTCATTCCCGTGAAGGCGGGAAACCAGCGCCGGAATGAGGCTTTACCCAGGATGTACGGAATAGTTACGTTTTTTGCTCGCCTTTATTGGAGGAGAACCATGTCGATACAGGTGGTGATTGTCGGAGCGGTTGCATTGGGGCCGAAAACAGCCTGCAGGGTGAAACGACTGATGCCCGACGCCCAGGTGACCATGATCGAGCAGGGAGGCCGCATATCCTATGGCGGATGCGGCATTCCCTATTATGTTTCCGGTGACGTGAACGACGTTTCCGAGTTGCAGTCCACCAGTTTTCATATGGTGCGTGATCCGCATTTTTTCAAACACTCCAAAGGTGTCGACGTGCTTACCCGCACGAAGGCGGTGCGCATTGATCGCCAGGCCAAGGTGCTGCACGTCCGGGATGTGGACACTGGAGTCGAATCCCAACTGGACTACGACAAGCTGGTGTTGGGCACGGGAAGTCGACCTCGCAGGCCCGACCTGCCTGGAGTCGATCTGGGAGGGGTGTACACAGTTTCCAATCTGACTGAAGCCGAGGGGATTCGAAAACTGGTGCAGGGAGGCAAAGTCTCCAAGGCCGTGGTCATCGGAGCGGGGTTCATCGGCCTGGAAATGGCCGAGGCCCTGCGGGACATGTGGGATATTGAAACCACGGTGGTGGAGATCGCGGATCAGCTTCTGCCAGGGTTCGTCAGCCCGGATCTGGCCGCAATGGCCCAGAAGCACATGCAGGATCACGGAGTGACCTTCCTGCTGTCCCAAAAGGTTCTGGGGTTTGAAGGTGAGGCGGGAACGGTCCGGCGCGTTGTCCTGGAAAGCGGTGTGCTGGATGCTGATCTCGTGGTCATGTCCGTCGGGGTGATACCGAATACGGAGATTGCCGTGGAGGCCGGTCTGGAAGTCGGCCCCAACGGCGCCATTGTGGTGGATGAGCATATGCGGACATCTGACGCGGATATTTATGCCGGCGGCAACAATGTTCAGGTGATGAACCAGGTGACCGGCAAGCCCGGCTTCTACCCCCTGGGTTCCCTGGCCAATCGTCAGGGCCGGGTGATCGGGACGAACATTGTGGGCGGTTCGGCGAGGTTTCGCGGCGCAGTGGGAAGTTTCGCGGTCAAATTGTTCGACTATTCCGTGGCCGGGGCGGGACTGAGTTTGGAGATGGCTCGTCGGAACGGTCTTGACGCAATTTGTGCCCATGTTTCGGGTTTTGATCGAGCCCACTTTTTTCCAGGCAAGGACATCATCCAACTCGAACTGGTGGTGGAGCGCTCGGGGCGGGTTCTGGGTATCCAGGGGCTGGGCAACAAAGGCGACGCAACAGTGGCCAGGGTCGCCGCGGTGGCCCCGTTGTTGGCACATCACCCTGACGTCGAAGAAATATCCAACCTGGAGCTGCCCTATTCTCCACCGTTTTCCTCAGCCATGGACATCGTCAACGCCGTGGCCAACGCGGCGGACAATATCCTGACCGGGCGCAGCCGGATGGTCAGCTTTCAGGAATTCCAGAAGCTCTGGGAGTCTGGCGAACGGGATTTCGTGGTTCTGGACTGCCGGGACACCCAGGACACCGAACCCGCTGTCTACGAGGCCAAGTACCCGGGAGTCTGGGTGAACATCCCGCACAACGACCTGCGGGAGCGCATCGCGGACGTGCCCAGGAATAAGCGGCTCGTGTTGATTTGCGGGACTGGGGTTCGGTCCCACGAAGCGCAAATCGTCCTGGATGCCGAGGGCATCGGCGGGTCGGTCAACCTGCAAGGCGGCGCGGCGTCCCTGCGCAGGGGACTGATGAATATCTGATTGAGGGTTTTCTTTAGAACCGCGTTAGGTACGAAAAGAGCCCCGGAAGCCATGGCTTCCGGGGCTCTTTTCAGTTTTGAGGGTTTCGTGTTTTCAGTGCTTGGGGAACGATTACGCCTCCGGGCGTTCCATGCACTGATAGATGATGTCCCCCAGAAACTTGATGTCCATGCCCAGCTCGAACTTGTGCACCGTGTCGTCCAGACCGCCGTGGCAGTTGTGGCAAGGGGCGATGATGGTCTTGACGCCGGTGGCTCGGAGCTGATCCGCCTTGGCCTTGCAGGCCGCGACCCGAGAGTTCTTGAAGGGCGGGCCGCAGTTGATCACCCCGCCGCCGGCGGAGCAACACAGGTTGTGTTCCCGGTTGGAGGCCGTCTCCACGATCTCGCCGTCCACCAGGATGCGGATCACGTCCCGCAGTTTGTCGCCCAGCCCTCGGCCGCGGACGATGTTGCAGGGGTCCTGGAGGGTGACCGGGCCGGGGTATTTGGAGACCAGCTTGATCTTGCCCTGGGTCAGGAGTTCCCAGAAAAACTCAACGGAGTGGACCACGGGCACGGGGTAGTGCTTCCAACCGGCCCAGCGGTTGCCCACGTCGTAGACGGAACGAAAGGCGTGGCCGCATTCGCCCATGACGATCCGCTTGACCTTCAGCTTCTGGGCGGATTCGAAGTGCTTACGCTTCAACCGGCCCATCATTTCGAAGTCACCGGTGAACATGCACATGTCCGAGTTGTCCCAGCCTGGTTCGGCGGGCATGGTCCAGTCGATCTTGGCCGTGTGCAGGATAGCCGCGGCCTGGTAGATGAGCTGGGTTCGGAACTTCGGCTCCGGAGCGATGACCGAGTAGTAGACATCCGCGCCTTCCTTGTCCAAGGGAATGCGCAGGTCCGGGAACTCGTCCCGGGCTTCTTCTTCCTGCCACTGCAGGGTGTCGGTCCATTCATCGTCCTTGACCCACATCTGGTTGAAGGTGGCAGAGTGGCTGTGGGCCGTGTCCTGAATGTATTGCGGCGTGACCCCCAGTTTGTGACAGATTCGGCGCATGGTGATCATCATGTAGGCCGTGTCCACGCCCACGGGACAGAAATGGACGCAGCGACGGCAGAGGTTGCATTCCGAGTAGGCGATCTGGGCCATGTTGTAGATTTGGGCCGGGCTGACCCTCCCACCATTGGCCAAAAGCGTGCCAATGGTCTGTTTGACCTTGGCCGCCGGGGCGTAGGTGGGGTCCTGGTCGTGGGAAAGGTAGAAGTGGCAGGCCTCGGTGCACATCCCGCAACGCAGGCAGATCTCGGCGTAGGCCTTGAGCCGCGCTCCGGTCTCGCCCTGAATCACCGCATTGACGGTCTTCTGTATCTTGTCTTCGGTCAGACGCGAAACCCCTTCGCGGAGTCCCACGTCCTCAATCAGTCTGTCTTGAATGCCCATATGTTTCTCCTTGTGGTCCTACCAGTCTTTGGCTTTGCGGATCCCGCCAAACTCGGAGCCGATGTAGGCGCGGGTGAACACCGCGAAGAACATGTGGCTGAGGCGGGTGAACGGAATCGCGGCGATCATGATGTTGCCGGCCAGTACGTGAGCGATGACCATCACCTGGTAGTTGAAAAGCTGGTGATAGGCCAGGAAGCCGGTAATGAAGGGCAGGGCAGCGATGGCCAGAATAAGCCAGTCCTGGCCGGTGGTCAGAAAGCGGACGTCTTTTTGGTAGAGGCGGCGTCCGGCAAAAAACGCGCAGGCCGCGATGACCAGGATGGTCATGATGTCCGCAGTGGAGTCGGAAAGGGACCACCAGCTGACACCCCAGGATTCCTCGATCAGGATGATGTGGGCCGAGAGCAGGATTGGCGTGGCCAGCAGGCAGATGTGGAACACGTACGTGACCACGGTCAGAACCGGATTTTTCTTCCAGCCCAAGGCGTTGAAGGGAATCAGCCAGTTGAAAATGGATCGAAAAGAGAATTTCCAGTCCATGTAGGCCAGGGAGACGGCGTCCTTCTTTTTGGCCAGGGCGTACATGGAAATCAGGCGATAGATGGACCCGAAGATGAAGATGGCGAAGGACGCCCAGACCAGGGGTCCGGTGACGAAGTTGTATATGCCGTACATATGGCTACCCCCTTGTCGAGAAGTCCGAAAGTGTGGCGACGATGCGCACGAACGCGCCCTTGTCCACGGCCCGGATGAGCACCTTGGAGCCGTCGGGGCTGAATGCGGGTTCCCAGACGCGGTCAAAGTCCCGCTTG
>SKYX01000018.1 GCA_007127655.1 Desulfonatronum sp. | reverse complement strand
TTCTGGACCAGATGGTGGCCCTGAACATGGACATGGCCGGCCAGACGCTGCGTGACGCCGAAACCCAGAGCGGCTTTTTGAAAATCCTCAGCCTTATCGCCATGTTTCTGGGATTGTTTCTGGGCCTGTTCCTGGCCGTGTCCATCACCCGGGGCGTTTCCCGGCCCATCGGCGCCGGGGTGGAGCTGCTCAAGGACATCAGTGCCGGGGATCTGCGCAAGGAGGTTCCGGAAACCCTGCGCCGGCGACGGGATGAGATCGGCGTTCTGGCCCGGGCCCTGCACGACATGAGCCTGGCCTTCCGCTCCCAGCTGCGGGAGATTTCCGAGGTTTCCACCTCCCTGGGAGCCTCGGCCGGACAGATTTCCGCCTCCGTCACCCAGGTCACCTCCAGCGCCCAGGAAAGCGCCGCCGCGGTGACCGAGACCGTGGCCACGGTGGAAGAGGTCAAGCAGACCGCCCAGATCACCACGGAAAAGGCCCGCGACGTGGCCGAGAACGCCCAGCACGGGCTGCGCACCGCCCAGACCGGTCAGCAGACCACCGAGACCCTGGCCCAGGGCATGCAGCGCATCAATGAGCAGATGACCTCCATTGCCGAAACCATCATGAAACTCAGCGACCAGACCCAGGCCATCGGGGAAATCACCGCCAGCGTGGACGATATTGCCGAGCAGTCCAACCTTCTGGCGGTCAACGCCGCGGTGGAAGCGGCCCGGGCCGGGGAGGCCGGTCGCGGCTTCGCCGTGGTGGCCCAGGAAATCCGCAGCCTGGCCGAGCAGTCCAAGCAGTCCACCCGCAAGGTCCGGGCCATTCTCAACGACATCCAGAAGGCCACCGCCGCCGCGGTCATGGCCACGGAACAGGGCGGCAAGGCCGTGGACCAGGGCGTCCGGGAGGCCCGGGAGGCCACCGCGGCCATCCAGACCCTGAACAAGACCTTTACCGAGTCCGTGCAGTCCGCGGCCCAGATCGCCGCGGCCAACAAGGAGCAGCTCCTGGGCATGGACCAGGTCTCCCAGGCCATGGTCAACATCAAGGAAGCCGGCAACCAGAACGTGGCCGCCATGCGCCAACTCGAAGCCGCGGCCCGCGGCCTGCGGGACATGGGGGTCAAGCTGGGTGAGCTGATCGGGAAGTATAAGATTTAGGTTTAGGGGTTCAGCGGTTCACGGTTCAGCGGTTCACGGTTCAGCGGTTGGTGATCCCGCGATTGTTCAACCTCCGAACCATGAACCTTCTCTCCACCGCTAAACCGTTGAACCGTTGAACCGTTGAACCGTGAACCTAAAAAGGAGCCACCATGTCAATCGACTTGTCCCAGACCGGCCAGTGGCTGGCAGCGGACGTGCAGACGCCTATCAGCCTGTTTCTTGGGCTGGTGGGCAAGCGGCAGGGGATTTTGCTGGAGAGCGCGGAGGTGGATGGGCGGCTGGGCCGCTACAGCCTGATCGCCTGGGATTTCCGGCTGCGGCTGAGTTGCCGGGATGGGCGCATGGACGTCCAGGCCCAGGACGCCCGGCTGAAAAGCCTGGAAAAGCTCGACGGAGAAGAGTTCATCCCGGCCCTGCGTGAAATTCTGGGCACCGTGCGGATCACGCCCCAGGAAGAGTTCGCCGGACTGCCGGCCCTGGCCCGGGGGCTTTACGGCTATTTTGGCTACGGCATGGCCGGGTTGTTTGAGCCCAAGCTGGCCGAGCAGCTTCCCCCGAGCCAGGCCGATGCCTGTCTGGTTCTGCCCGGGCGGGTGGCCTTGTTCGACCACCTGCATCATCGCTGCTGCGTGCTCAGCCTGGACCCGGATCGATCCGGAGTGGATGAACTGCAGCAAAGCGCTCCGGACGAGCCGCCGGTAATGGGTCAGGTTCGACACATTCCCGAAGCCGAGGAATTCAAGGAGCGGGTCCGGCGGACCAAGGAGCTGATCCGCACCGGGGAGGTGATCCAGACCGTGATGTCCACCCGGTTCGAGGCTCCCTTTTCCGGCGAGCCTTTTGTCCTTTACCGTCGCTTGCGCCAGATCAACCCCTCGCCGTACATGTTCTTCATGCGTCTCCCCCGGTTGACCCTGCTGGGCTCATCCCCGGAATTGCTGGTCCGTTGCCAGGGCGGGTTGCTCCAGTCCCGGCCCATCGCCGGAACCCGGCTCCGGGGCGAGACCGAGACCCAGGATCGGGAACTGGCCGAGGAACTGTTGGCCGATCCCAAGGAACGGGCTGAACACGTGATGCTCGTGGACCTGGGCCGCAACGATTTGGGCCGGATCGCCGCGCCGGGCAGCGTAACGGTGGAGAAGTACATGCAGGTGGAGCGCTTCTCCCATGTGATGCACATGACCTCGTATGTTCAGGCCCAACTGGCTGAAGGAAAGGACGCCCTGGATGTGCTGCAGGCCACGTTTCCAGCGGGAACGGTCAGCGGCGCGCCGAAGATCCGGGCCATGGAGATCATCGCCGAAGAGGAGCGGCTGCCGCGTGGACCCTACGCCGGAGCCGTGGGCTGGCTGGGCTTGAACCCGGCGGAAGGGCCGGACCGGGATGCGGTCAATCTGGACACGGGGATCACCATTCGCAGCCTCTGGGTCCGCGACGGCCAGGTCCATTTCCAGGCCGGGGCCGGGATTGTTCATGATTCTGATCCACACAAGGAATGGCAGGAATGCCACAACAAGGCCCGGGTGCTTTTTGAAGCCTTCAGCCGTCAGGGAGGAAGCGATGTTTTTACTTATCGATAACTACGACTCGTTCACCTTCAATCTGGTCCAGGCCTTTCAGGTTCTGGGCCGCTTTCCCCACGTGGTGCGCAACGATCAGCCGGAGCTGCTGGGGCTGACGACCCGTCCGGATCTGGAGGCCGTGGTCATCTCCCCGGGGCCGAGCCGACCGGAACAGGCAGGGCTTTGCCTGGAGTTCCTGAAGCTGCTGCCGACCTCGGTTCCGGTGTTGGGCATTTGTCTGGGACATCAGATTTTGGGACATCATGCCGGGGCGTCAGTGGTGGTGGGCCAGCGGATCATGCACGGCAAGACCTCTCCGATCCGGCATACCGGCGAAGGCTTGTTCACCGGGCTGCCCCAGCCCATGGAGTGCGGGCGCTACCATTCCCTGCTGGTCCGGGTGGAAGAGGCTCCGGAGCTGCTGGTCCGCACGGCCTGGACCGAAGATGGCAAGGGCGATGACGAGGGCGAGGTCATGGGGCTGCGGTACACGGACCGGCCCTGGGCCGGGGTGCAGTTTCACCCGGAGTCCATCCTGACTCCGGACGGGCCCAGGCTGTTGGAGAATTTTCTGAAGATGCACTTCATAATCGCTAAACCGGAAGGAAAGACCCAATGACCATGCACATCAGCGACATCCTCGAACAACTGGCCCGCAGTCGGCCGCTGACCGACGTCCAGGCGGACCGGATGTTCAATGCCCTGCTCCAGGGAGAACTGAGCCAGGCCCAGGCCGGGGCCTTCCTGATGGGCTTGCGGGCCAAGGGCGAGGACTCCACGGATTTGGCCGCCGGGGTGCGGGCCGGGCTGGCCCATGCCCGACACATTCCCGGCCTTTCCGGGCCACGCATCGACACCTGCGGGACAGGGGGGGACAATGCCCAGAGCTTCAACTGCTCCACGGCCGTGGCCCTTTACTTGGCCGAATTAGGCTATCAGGTGGTCAAGCACGGCAACCGGGCCGTGTCCTCTTCCTGCGGCAGCGCCGACGTGCTGGAAGCTCTGGGCGTGCCCTTGGAGACGAACCCCGAGGACGTGGCCGGGCGGCTGGCCGCCAGCAAATTCGTTTTTCTCTTCGCCCCGGCCTATCATCCGGCCTTTAAGCATATCATGCCCGTGCGCCGGGATCTGGGCATCCGAACCCTGTTCAATCTGATGGGGCCACTGCTCAACCCGGCCCGGCCTACCCACCAGCTCATCGGCGTGGGCGACCCGGAGGCCCTGTTCACCATGGGCGAGGCCCTGCTGCTCACCGGGGTGGAGCGAGCCCTGGTGGTCCACGGGGCCGGCGGGTTCGACGAACTGACCACCTTTGGCCCGGCCCGTTGTTATCTGGTCAAGGACGGGATCATGGAAAAGACGGCCATCAATCCGGAGCGGCTGGGCTTCGATCGTCACGCGCCGGAGGACGTGGCGGTCCGGGACAAGGACCATGCCGTGGGCGTGCTGCGGGAAATCCTGTCCGGGGGCGGCCCAGAGGCCATGGCCCAGATGACGGCCCTGAATCTGGCGGCCTGCGTGTTTCTGCTGGAAGAGGGCAAGACCCTGGTGGAGTGCGCGGAACTGGCCCGGGCCGCGGTGAAGCGGGGCGTGAGTAGCCGGGTGCTCCATGGTGGCCTTCATGGGTAATGCCATGCTGGAGCGTTTCCGCCAGGCCAAGCAGGCTGAAATCCGGGAGCTGATCGCCCTGGAATCCGCGGGCCGCCTGCCCGAGCCGTCCACCATTCCTCGTCCGTCCCTGGCCAAAGCCTTGCTGGAGCGGGGACCGGGCGCGGTGATCGCGGAGTACAAGCGGGCCTCCCCCAGTCTGGGGGTGATCAACGTGGACTGGACCCCGGAACAGGCAGCCGCCGGGTATGCCCGGGCCGGAGCCGCGGCCCTGTCCGTGCTCACCGAGCAGACCTATTTCCAGGGCCGCCTGGACTTTCTCCCGGCCATGGCTGAACCCGGCCTGCCCCTGCTGCGCAAGGATTTCCTGCTCCATCCCCTGCATGTGCGCCAAACAGCGGCCACCCCGGCCTCGGCCCTGCTGCTCATTGCCCGGATGCTCAGCCAGCCGGAATTGGAAGTCATGTTGACCGAATGCCGGGTCTACGGCCTGGAGGCCGTAGTGGAGGTTTTTGACGAGGGGGACCTGGACAAGGCCAAAGCGGTGAACGCGACGCTGATCCAGGTCAACAACCGGGATCTGGATCGACTGACCACGAACCTGTGCATCTCCGAGGGCCTGATCCGGCACAAGGCCGAAGGCGAGGTCTGGATCAGCGCCAGCGGGATGAACACGGCCCAGGACATGGCCCGGATGCGTGACGCCGGATATCACGGACTGCTCATCGGCTCCCGGCTGATGCAGGAGCCCGATCCCGGGCAGGCCTTGGCTGAGTTGTCGCGGGTTATGGGCCAGGAGCGGTCCGATGCGTGAGCACGTTCACCAGGAAGATCCAGTTACCGTCGGTCCCCTGGTCAAGGTCTGCGGCTTGCGCCGGCCCGAGGACGTGACGCTGTGCGAGGAACTGGGCGTGGACTGGACCGGTTTCATCTTCTACCCGCCCAGCCCCAGAAACGTCACCCCGGAGCAGGTCGCTGCCCTGCCCCGAGGCCGGGCCGCGCGGGTCGGGGTCTTCGTGCTCCCGTCCGCGCAAGAGGTCCGGGAGATCATGGACCGGGCCGAGTTGGACCTGGCCCAACTCCACGGCGGCCAGGACCAACGTTTCTGCGAACAGGTCGGGCCGGAGCGGGTGGTCAAGGTCTTCTGGCCCCTGCGCTATCCAAACTTAGCAGACCTGGAACGAGACATGGGCGCGTTCGCATCCTCGTGCCGGGCCGTGCTCCTGGACGCCGGAACCGCGGTGGGCGGCCACGGCGTCAGCCTGGACTTCACGGCTTTGGCTCGGTTGAGCTTTCCTCGGCCATGGCTCCTGGCCGGTGGCCTGGGCCCGGACAATATCCAGGAGGCTGTGCGTCGGTGTCGACCGTGGGGGGTGGATCTGAATTCCGGAGTGGAGGAAGCTCCGGGACGCAAGAGCCCCGTGTTGCTGCGGTCCGTGCTGGATAAAATCACAATTTAGGGGCGGTTCGCGAACCGCCCCTACTGAACCCTAATCAGAGGAAAATCATATGAAAAAAGGATATTTCGGCGACTTTGGCGGACGGTTTGCTCCGGAACTGCTCATGCCGCCGCTGTTGGAACTGGAGGAGGCCATGGGGCGGATCATGGCCGGGGAGGCTTTTCAGCGTGAATTGACCGAGCTGCTGACTCATTTCGTCGGTCGGCCCACGGCCTTGTATCACTGCGCGAACCTCTCACGGGAGGTTGGTTTCGGGGTCTGGCTGAAACGCGAGGACCTGGCCCATACCGGGGCGCACAAGATCAACAACACCGTGGGTCAGGCCCTGCTGGCCAAGCACATGGGCAAGACCAGGCTGGTGGCTGAAACCGGGGCCGGGCAGCACGGCGTGGCCACGGCCACGGCCGCGGCCCTGCTGGGTCTGGAATGCATCGTGTACATGGGCTCGGAGGACGTGGTCCGTCAGGCGCACAACGTTCAGCGCATGGAACTCTTGGGTGCCACGGTCCGGCCCGTGGAGTCCGGCAGCCGGACCCTGAAGGACGCCATCAACGCGGCCATGCGCCACTGGATCGCCGAGCAGGCCGCCACGCATTATTGCCTGGGATCGGCCGTGGGCCCGCATCCCTTTCCCCTGCTCGTTCGGGAATTGCAGGCCATAATCGGCCGGGAAGCCCTGGCCCAGTTCCAGGAGCGCACCGGAAAGCTTCCGGACCGGGTCGTGGCCTGCGTGGGGGGCGGGTCCAACGCCATCGGGATGTTCCACGCTTTCGTGCCCCATGAGCAGGTGGCCCTGGTCGGCGTGGAGGCCGCCGGGGACGGTTCGCCGGGCTGCTGCCATTCCGCCACCCTGTCCACAGGGACCTCCGGGGTGCTGCACGGAACCATGACCAAGCTGCTGCAAACCCCTGAAGGCCAAATCCTGCCCTCCCACT
>SKYX01000007.1 GCA_007127655.1 Desulfonatronum sp. | reverse complement strand
CGCCTTCCATCTCCGGGATCGGATTCGGTATCGAAATGGTTTGGGCCTGCTTGATAAGACTACGGCACTGCGATCGATACCGATACCGATAGCGGCCCCAATCCCCACTCCGAGAGAGGAGGAAGGACAGCAACTATCCAACGCTCACGGGCACGCCCTCCCCTTCCCTTCTCTTTGCCTTGTAAAACAGCGTATACATCACCGGAATAACCACCAAAGTGATCAGGGATGAGCTGGCCAGGCCGCCGATGACTACGCGGGCCATGGGGGCCTGGGCTTCGGCGCCTTCGCCCCATCCCAGGGCCAGGGGGGTCAGGGCCAGGGCCGTGGTCAGGGTGGTCATCAGGATCGGGCGCAGCCGGCGGCGGCCGGCTTCCATGACGGCATCCATGACCGGGAAGCCCTGGTCTCTGCGCAGGTGCGAGGACTGGTCCACGATGAGAATGGCGTTGTTGACCACGATCCCGCCGAGCATGATGCAGCCGATGAAGCTCTGCACGTTCAGGGTGGTCCCGGAGAGCAGCAGCATCAGGACCACGCCGATGGCGGCCAGGGGCACGGCGAACATGACCACCAGCGGGTCGCGCAAGGATTCGTAGAGGCAGGCCATGACCATGTACACCAGAATCAGGGCCAGGATCAGGGCCAGGGTCAGCTCCCCGAAGGCCTCCTGCTGCTCCTCGTAGTCCCCGGCAAAGACGATTTCATAATCCCGGGGCACCGGGATTTCCCGTAGGGCCTCGCGCACGTCCGCGGCCACGGCCCCCAGATCCCGGCCACTGATGGCCGCGGAAACCGAGGTGAGGCGCTGCTGGTCCTTGCGGTCGATTTGGATCGGGCCGCGCCCGCTCTCCATGGTCACGACGTTGCGGAGCATGACCTGCTCTCCGGCGGCATTGAGCATGGTCAGGTCCAGGATGTCCTCGATGCCCATCTGCTCGGCCTCGGCCAGCTTGACCAGGATGCGGTATTCATAGCCGCCTTCCCGAAAGTTCGCGGCCCGGGTTCCGGCAATGGCGGTTTCCAGGGTTCGGGCGATTCTCGTAGCGGACAGGCCCAGGTCCGCGGCCCGGGTCCGGTCGATGCGAAACAGCTCCTGACGCACCCCGGCCTCCCGGCTGAGCCGGACGTCGGTGATGCCCGGAACATTCTCCATCAGGGCGGCAACCTCGGAAGCCAGGGCGTCCAGGCGGTCCAACTCCCAGCCGCGGACCTCCACGACCATGCTGTCCCCGTCTCCGGCGCCCATCCGAAAAATGAACAGGCCCTGACCGGCTCGGGTGCGGACCACGGTTCCGGGGATCCCGCTCAAGGCAGGGCGCAAGGCCGCGGCGATCTGTTCGCTGCTTCGGGTCCGCTCGGCCGCCGGGACCAGGGCCATCCGGATTTCGGCTCGGGATCCGCCCCCTCCCCGCCAGCCTGATGCGCCGACGTTGACGACCACGTTTTGCGCCTCGGGCACCAGGCCCAGAACGATCTCCTCGATTTTCCGGACCTGGGCGTCCACCAACTCCAAACGGGTGCCCACCTCCATTTCGATATTCACCCGCACCTCGCCTTCATCCGCGCTGGGCATGAACTCGGAGCCAAGGTGCGGGATCAGCGCCAGCGCACCGATGAACACGGCCGCGGTCACTCCCAGGGTGATCACCCGGTGGCGTAAAACCCATTGCAGCAAATCCAGGTAGGCGTCCTCCAACTCCTTGAACATCCGCCCGCTGATGGCGTACATCCGCCCGCGTACACCCGCGATGGGGGAAACCGTCCCAGTCGTGGGCCGCAACAGGCGCGCGGAAAGCATGGGGACCACGGTCAGGGCCACCAGCAGGGAGCAGATCAGGGCAAAGGCCACCACATAGGCCAACTGCTGGAACATCACCCCGGCGATGCCCTCAAGGAAAACCATGGGCAGAAAAATGACCAGGGTGGTGATGGTGCTGGCCATCACTGCCGCGGCCACCTCGTTGGTCCCCTGCACAGCCACGGCCCGACCCTCCCCGCCGCGCTCGCGAAGCCGGTAAATATTCTCCAGGACCACGATGGCGTTGTCCACCATCATCCCCACGCCCAGGGCCAACCCACCCAGGGTCATCAGGTTCAGGGTGAAGCCGCCGAAGTAGATCAGGGTGAACGTGGCGATGATGGAAATGGGGATGCCCGTGGCAATGACCAGGGTGCTGCGAATGTTGCGCAGAAAAAAAAGCAGGACCAGTACGGCCAGGGCCCCGCCGAACAGGATGGACCGCCCGACGTTCTTGATGGACTGCTGAATGTACGTGGACGTATCGATGATCGAGGTGATCTGGACCTGGGGGAAGTCCGCGTTGATCCGGTCCAGCTCCCGGAGTACGGCCTGGGCCACCTGCACGGTGTTCGTCCCGGCCTGTTTGCGCACGGCCAGGCGGACCCCGGGCTCGCCGTTGATCCGGATGATCCGGGTCTGACGCTGGTGCCTGTCCACGACCTCGGCCAATTGACCAAGATATACGGGAGCCCCGTCCCGCACGGCGATCACGGTGGAGCGGATTTCCTCCAAACTGGTGAACTCCCCGGGGGTGCGCAGGGTGACTTCGAATCGGCCCTGCTCAATAGTCCCGGCTGGAACATTGATATTGGCCTCCCGCACGGCCTGGACGATCTGATCCAGGGAAAACCCCAGGGCGCGAACGCGGTCCGGGTCGACGTTGACCTGGATTTCGCGCTCCAGCCCGCCCCAGATGTCCAGGGTGGCCACCCCGGGGATCCGCTCGATGCGCTGCTTGATCTGATTGTCGATGACCAGGCGCATTTCCACAGGGTCCAGGCGGCTGGAGGCCCCCATGATCAGGATCGGAAACTGGGCCGCATCGAACTTGAACAGCTGTGGGCGGTCCGCATCATCAGGCAGTCGACCGGTGATCCGGTCCAGCCGGTCCCGGATGTCGTTGGACGCCGCGTCCAGGTCCGTGCCCCAGGAAAAGGAAACCCGGACCGTGCTCCGCCCCTCGGAGGAAACCGAGGTGATCTCCTCCGCGCCGGGGACCGCGGCCACGGCTTCCTCCACCGGTCTGGTGACCAGCTCCTCCATCTCCTCGGGGCTGGCGTTCTCGTAGGACGTGACCACGGACAAGGTGGGGTAGGTCAGCTCCGGCATCAGGTCGATGGGCAGCCGGGACAGGGACACTCCGCCCAGGATCAGCACGATCAGGACGACCATGATGGTGAAAATCGGGCGGGAGACGCTTTGCTGGGTGATGTACATGGGGATGGGGTAAGGGGTAAATGGTGAAGAAGTAAGGCAAGAGGTGGTCAGGAACTTACGGTATGCTGAGCAGCTCCAGTGGGGCTCTAGTTCTCATGAACGATACGCACAGTGGAGCCGTCCTCCAGGAGGTGCTGGCCCAGGATGACCACCTCGCCGGAAAGGTCCTCGGGCTCCAGGATCTGGGACATGCCCTGCTCGACAATGCCCACCCGCACGCCGACCAGCCGGGCCGTGTCGTCGTCCTGGATAACGAAGACGCCCTGTTGACCGTCACGTCGGACCAAGGCCGCGGAAGGGACCAGCACCGCATTCTCGGCCCGGGCCAATTCCAATTGTGCCCGAACGAACATGCCCGGCTTCATCACCCCTTCGGGGTTGGGCAGTTCCAGTTCGACCCGGGCTTGTCGGGAAGCCTCCCGAAAAATGGGGGCGATCCGGGCCACATGCCCCTCGAACGAAAGATCGGGCAAGGCGTCCACGGTCACCAGGGCCTCTTGCCCGACCCGGATCCGGGCATAGTCCCGTTCCGTGACGTAAAAAATCGCCCGCACCGTGCTGATGTCCAAGACGCTGAGCAGCGGGGTGTTCGCGGACAGGGTCACCCCCTCGTCCACAAACCGTTCCCCGACAATCCGCAGAGGCTGTGCACCGTTTTCCGGCCAGAACGCCTCGATCCGTGCGTAGCTCAACCGGACCTCCGCGGCCCGCAGTGCCGCCTGGCGGTGCTCGACCTGGGCCATGGCCACCCGCTGACGGGCCTGTTGGGCGAGATACCGGGATCGGACAAGATCCAGCTCGGCCTCGGAAGCGACCATCTGCCCGCGCAAGGATTCGATCCGGACAAACTCCTTTTCCACGACATCCAGCTCGCTGCGCGCCGCCTCCAGATTGGCCCGGGCCACGGCCAGCTCGGCCCTGGCCTGCTCCACCTGCTGGGAAAACTCCTCGTCCTCCAGTTGGGCTACCAGCTGCCCACGCCGGACTGGGTCCCCCACGTCCACGAACATTTTCTCCACCCGCCCGGCAATCTTCGGCGCGACGTCAAATTTCGCCCGAGGCGTCAAGGTGCCGGAAAAGGTCCGGATATCCCGCACCACTCCGATCTCCACAGGCGCGACCTGGACGGCTACCGCCGGAGTCCCGGCAGGCCTTCCGACCCCAGGCTGCTGGGGGTCGGGTTGCAGCGCCCGGTAGGTCATCCAGCTCAATCCGGCGAGAAAGATCAGCAAAACAAGCGGCAACACTACCCGCCGTGGCCGTTGAGTCATGGTCATGCTCCGTGATTGTTCAAGCAATGGTTGAAGGTTTGGTCCGGCATTTCAATTTTTAAACGTCCGGTGAAGCTGCGTCATATTCTTTAAGCCCGAAAATCACCCAAGAGATCATCATCCGGTACGGTTTTGTGATTATCTTTTTCTGCAATCCCGAAGGGAGGACATCGCATAGCCGGTGGTTTCAACCACCGGTATCGAGGAAATACCAAGGATTAAGTCCTGAAGGGACGACGTCAACTGTTGAAAAAGATACGATGTCGTCCTTTCAGGACTTTGAATGTTGTGTTTTGCACCCGGTGGGTAAACCCACCGGCTATACGCCGTCTCCTTTTCAGGGAGGATGGGCAAGCGCACCTGCATGCATTAATTCAAGAGGTCTGAAAATGGTGATTGTCAAATGCAAAGTGTACGCTTGCAAAGTGTACGCCAAGAAATAAAGTCATTAAATACCAATATATTAAAAACAATGCACCTCAAGATCAATTCCCGCTTGCGCAAAAAACTGCACAGCTCATTTGCACAAGCGTGCAACAATCCGCACAAACAGTACAGGATTATTTGCAAGGCTTTTTCCCCGTGGTTCAATGTTCAGCGGTTTTCGGGCTATGGAGGGGAATATCGCGGAGTGCATAAAAAACCCGGCTGAACGTGCCGAGAGACCGGGACGCCCAACCGGGATTGGTGGATGTATTGATGTTCGTCATCGCTTGCTGCCGGAGAGACAGGCAGCAAGCGATGACGAAACGGCGCCCACCGGAAACTTGATTAATCGATCACGCCGCGAAACAGCTTTTTGAAGACAGACCCCCCGCAGTATCCGGTTTCCTGAGCCATGCGCAGGGCCCGTGAGTCTCCCAGGGCCGCGGCGGAGCGAAAATCACGGCAGGCCAAGTCGCGCTTGTCCATCTTCATGTACAACAGGCCGCGGTTGTGGAATGCCGAGGCTTGGCTGGCATCCTGGAGGATGGCCTTTGAGAAGTCCGCGATGGCTTTTTCCGGAAACCCGGCGTCGGCCAGAGCCAGGCCGCGTTCATTAAGGAGTTCGGGGTTGTCAGGAGCGATATCCAGGGCACGGGTGAGGCAGTCCGCTGCGGCCTGAGGATCGGTATATCGCTGACCGTTCCAAAGCATACGGGCTTGGTGCAACCACTCCTGAGCGTTATTTTCCGGCGTGGCCGCAACAACGGGAAGAGATTGATCTTTGGCTTGTTCGGACGGGGCCGAAGCAGCGGAGACCTCTGGCGTTGGAGCCGGAGCTGGCTTTTGAACCGCTTCGCGTAATTCTTCAAGCTTGTCGGTCAGGGCAGCTCGTTCCATTTCCAAGGCGGCCAGGCGATCATCCTCGTTTGCGGCGCGCTCTTCCAGAGCGCTTTCCAGTGCATTCAGGCGAGCGTCCAAACGACTCCCCAGGGCAAGGATGTCCTGCTCGCGGTCAACGGGAAGAGTGGCGGCTTGCTCCGTCATCCGGCTTTCCAGGTCGACCGCCCGCTGCGCGGCACCTTGGGCCATCTTCTTCACGTCATCGAGGTCTTTCCGTAAGCTCTTTTCCAGGTCGGTAATTTTTTGAGTACTGGCCTTGAGAGCACTCTGCAGTTCCTCGCCGACCTTCTCCCAAGGACGGCTCCCCAGGGGCGCGAGTTCCTTATCCAGGCGCTGTTGCGCCAAAGCGGCCATTTCTCCAAGGGTCTGAAGCTGTTTTTCATTGATGTTCCATCGGGAGCCGAAATCCGTGAGGCTCTGTTCCAAGCGCCCCAATCCCGTCTTCAAGGCTTCGAGTTCCTGTCCGTTGGATGCTTGAAAAGCCTGTTGCCCCTCGGCGATGGTTTTCAATTCCTCACGAAACTCGAGAGCAATGGCTTCGAGCTCAGCCTTGGTCAGCTTCGAGCTTGAACTGGAACTTGCAGTGGACTTGCTGGAACTGGATTTACTTGTTTTCTGCTTCGACACGTTGATTCATCCCCCTTTAGGTTCGATTTCGTGGTATCCGAAAAAGAATATATCCGCTGAATGCATCTTTTCCTGGTTGGTCCAGAGGCGACCCGCCATCGCTTATCTTCCGAATGTATGGAATGGGATGCAATGCTCGACTCGCCAGTGACATGAATATTCGATCTTGGAATTCACCGAATTTCATCGACCACACGAGAACCGGACTAGCGCCCGTTGTCAGCGTTTTCAAGCTCCTGGGCCAGCGATTTGAGTATCTCCTCAACCTGTTCCAGAGCCTCACGCTGCTCGTCGGTCTCGACCTGG
>SKYX01000092.1 GCA_007127655.1 Desulfonatronum sp. | reverse complement strand
CAAATTTTTCCCGCAATGGCGGCTGGTTGACCCTGTTTGGGACGGCTCGAAACTCCATCACCGGCCTCGTACCATCAAGCCGTTGCGGTATAAAAAACAACAACTTGTGCTCTTTGCGAAGGGCAACGCCTTGATGAACGATTCCTGGTTCAGTCAGACAATCGATCCGTCCCAAACAGGGTCAACCAGCCTCATATTTTTCAAATGGTTGCGTGAGAACAAAATTGTCCTGCCCAGGTGGCCGAATACCTCACGGTATCCATGGGCCTGACCATGATCTTGTTTCTGTACACCTTGAGGGTGCAGTTCAGTCGCGGATCAAAGTCCAAACCGACAAACTGAACGGCGAATCCTCTTGGTGTGTTTCGATCAAGAGAACCGGAACAATCCATTTTGGGCTGGGACGACACGGCTTTCACGGTTGCCGATCCGTCGGAAAATGGATAGCAAACTGCATTTTCTACTTCAGTCCTGCCTCCTTGAACCACTTCGAAGGATTCCTTGAATGAGCCGCCTCGGAAAGCTGACCTTTGCCCAGAAAAAATGTCTCGGCCCCACCGGCCTGTTGATGCAGCGCACGGGCATGATCTGGCCCGGGGCCCGGGTGGGGGTGGCCGTGTCCGGGGGAGTGGACAGTTGGGTTTTGCTGCAAGTGCTCCTGTTGCGCCAACGCATCGTCCCGTTTCCCTTCGAGGTGATGGCCATCCACCTTAACCCCGGATTCGACGCGACCAGCCATGCTCCGCTGGCGCCGTGGACCGCGAAACACGGCGTAGCCCTGCACGCCGAGACCACCGACTACGGCCCCATGGCCCACGGCCCGGAGAACCGAAAAAACTCGCCCTGCTTTCTGTGCGCCTGGCACCGGCGCAAGCGCCTCTTCGAACTCTGCAAGCACTATAGCCTGACCCATCTGGCCTTGGGCCACAACGCCGACGACCTGGTGCAGACGTTTTTCATGAACCTGTTTCGCAACGGACGGGTGGAAGGGCTGTCGCCCAAGGAGGAGTATTTCGGTGGCGAATTGGTCCTGATCCGGCCCTTGCTGCTGCTGGAAAAGCCCATGATCCGCCGCGCCGCGGCCCAGTGGAAGCTGTCCGTGTGGAGCAACCCCTGCCCGTCGGCCGCCAAGAGCGAGCGGGCCAGAACCGAGGCCTGGCTGCGGACCGTCTTATCCAAGGACTCCGCCATGCACGGCAGTGTCTATGGGGCGCTGAAGCGCTGGCAGCTTGACGTGCTGCATCGAAGTCAATTAGGTGAGCATTTGCAATGATGACTCGTGAGACTATAGCTTTGACATTCCGGAGGAGCGCCACCCCTTCAGCATTCAATGCACCCCAAAGCATTTCGAGAGCACAATGATTCACAAAAAATACCAAGTCCTCCTTCTCAAGGATAATGTCGGCACCTGCAAGACCTTTACGCTTCGCATCTGGATCTGCCTTTTGGTGGCTGGAATTTTTTTGTCTTCATTGGCCCTGAACACCTACTTCTACAACGCGACCCATCGTGCCGACTCGGCCCAAGCCAGGCTGGAACAGGCCCAGCGTGATCTGGAAAACCAGCAACGTCAGTTCATGGCCTTGACCGAAAAGATCAAGGACCTGGAGGACCAGATACTCCATGTGGCGGATTTTAACGCCAAGGTTCGGGTGATGGCCAACCTTGATCCCGGCCATGTCCCGACCACGACCCCCTTGGGCGGGGTCGAACGGATGGACTTTTCGGACCAGTACCTGACGGCCCACCGCCAGGAACTTTTGGTCAGAAAGATGCACGGCTTCCTGGAGCAGCTCCAGGCCGAGACCAAACTCGAAGAACTCCGTCAACATGAACTGCTGGCCACATTACGGGACAACCAAAGCTTTTTCGCGTTCACCCCCTCCATCTGGCCCACCGAAGGCTGGGTCACCTCCGAGTTCGGTTATCGCCGCTCCCCGTTCACGGATCGTCGTGAACTGCACAAGGGACTGGACATCGCCGGCCCGGTCGGAACCCCGATCTACTCCACGGCCAAGGGTCGAGTGCTCTCCACGGAACGCGACGGCGGCTACGGCCTGACGGTGACTATCGACCACGGCGCCGGGATCGTCACGCTGTATGCCCATATGCAACAGTTCGCGGTCAAGGCCGGCCAGGAAGTCAGTCGTGGTGAACTGATCGGCTACATGGGCAACACCGGCCGCACCACCGGTCCCCACCTGCACTACGAGGTTCGCCTCAACGGCATCCCCGTGGACCCCATTCGCTATATTTTGAACTGACCATCCCCCTCCTCCGGCCGCAGCCCAAACCAGCTCGGTTCACGCCGGTTTTCCCTGCCCCCAGGCAAACCGGGGTTGCCGTCCGTCGCGACTGACTCAGCCGTGCGCGGCGGTGTTCGCACTCTGCCCCCTCCTTCACGGGCTTCCTCTCAGCTCCATGCATCACATCGCTGAGGACGCGACTGTCCGCGAATCTCCTCCAGCCCCTTGTTCATAATTTCACGTGACCCCCTGATTTTTCAACCGGACACGACGATCGTTTACCGGTCGATATCCTCCATTCATGGGAGAGGCTTGACGAAAGTTCGCTTCTCCATGCAAGAGTCTCCAATGGCAATCCCGGAGGTCCCCCTCCAAGAAACCTTCCAGCCAAGGAGAGCATGATGAAGTTGAAACTGAAGATCGTCCTGACGGGACTGGCGCTGTTGGCCCTGTGCATCGGAACCTCCCCCGCCTCGGCCCAGCGCAGCGCCTTTCTGGCCTTTGGCGGCGGACCCACCGGAGGCACGTTCAACTACTTTGCCAACGGCATCGCCATTTACCTCTCCAGGGCCTTGCCCAACGTGGAAATTTCCTCCGAAGGCTCCGGCGGTTCCGGTGAAAACCTTCGCCGCCTGCATGCCGGTCAGGTAGACTTCGGTATCGTCTACTCCGGAGACGCTTATCTGGGGCGTCTCGGCAAACTGACCAACGACGACCGGGAGTACACCAACGTACGAACCATGGGTTATCTGTACGGCGCTCCGGCTCAGTTGGTCGTGCGCGGGAATGCCGGGATCACCTCGGCCAAGGACTTGGCCGGCAAGCGCGTCGCCGTGGGCAACGCCGGTTCCGGTGCGGCCCTGGCCGCGGAACGTTTTTTCCGCCACATGGGTCTCTGGGACGACATCAATCCGCAGTTCCTGGGCTATTCCCCTGCAGCCTCCGCGTTTCGGGACGGCAAAATCGACGCCTTCTGGGTCCTCGTTGGCTATCCCAACGCCTCCATCATCGAGGCCGCGACCCAGGACAACATCACTCTCGTAAATCTGCATAACGACGCCGCGGAAAGCGGTTTTTACGATGCCTTTCCTTTTTACGCCAAAGTCGAAATCCCCGCGAACACCTACCGCGGCCAAGGCGAACCCGTGATCACTTTTCAAGACTCCACCTTCTGGATGACAAATGCCAACGTCAGCGAGGACATCATCTACGAAGCCCTAAAGATCATCTACTCCCCGGAAGGCTTGCAGCACATGGTCACGGCCCATGCCGCGGCCCGGGAAATGTCCATCGAAGGCGGCCTGACCGGCGCTTCCGTGGCCCTGCATCCCGGGGCTTACAAGTTCTGGACCGAACAGGGCCTGACCATCCCCGAAGAACTCAAGCCCTAAACCTCGCATAAGCCTACCGCGACAATCCCCGGGCGCTCAAACGCGCTCCGGGGATTCGTGCGTCCTTTTCTCTTGACCGTTCCCGTCACCCCCACCCCGGAGACTCGCGCATGACCGACCGAGAGCCCAAGGAAATTTCCGCCATCCGCAAAGAAGAACTGAAACGGATCCAATCCAAGGACGCCAAAACCGGTCGGAAGCTGACCGGTTTCTGGAAATGGCTGGTCTCCATTATGGGACTGTGCATGGTCGTGTTCTATTTCTACGCCGCGGGAGTGCGTCCGGTGGGGGACCAGTATCACCGTGGCCTGTACGTCTTCCTGACATACATCATGATCTTTCTGTCCTTTCCGCTTTGGAGGCGTTCCAACCAGGTCCGCCCCACGGTGGTGGACGTCCTGCTGGCCCTGGTCTCCGCCGGAGTGGTCGGCTACTGGGTCTTTGAGTTCGAAAACCTGAACTACCGTGCCGGAATGGAGACCCAGATGGACATTTGGGTTTCCGTGGTGGGCATCCTCATCTCCTTGGAGGTCTGCCGCCGCGTCCTGGGCTGGTCCATCACCTTGGGCGGCTTGCTGTTCCTGGTTTACGGCTACTTCGGTCCCTATTTCCCCTCAGCCATCGCCCACCGGGGCTTCGACATCGACCGTCTGGCTCCGTACCTATTCCTGACCCAGGACGGGGTGTTCGGGGTCATGGCCAGTGTTCTGGTGACCTACGTCATTCTGTTCATTTTCTTCGGGGCATTTCTGCAAAAATCCGGCGTGGGCCGCTTTTTCATCGACTGGCCCCTGGCCCTGGCCGGTCGGGCCGTGGGCGGCCCAGCCAAGGTCTGCGTCATTGCCTCAGCCTTTTTCGGCTCGGTTTCCGGTTCGGCCATCGCCAACACCGTGACCACCGGGGCCTTCACCATCCCCCTGATGAAACGAGCCGGATTCCGGCCGCACGTGGCCGGGGCCATCGAGCCGGCGGCTTCCATCGGCGGGATGTTCATGCCGCCGATCATGGGCGCGGGGGGGTTCATCATGGCCGAGTTGACCAACACACCTTACGTGCAGATCATGCTCATCTCCATCTTTCCGGCCATCCTGTATTTTTTGTCCGTGTTTACCATGATCCATTTCGAGGCCAAGAAACAGAACATCAAGGGGCTGGACCTGGACGACATGCCCGCGGCTTCGGCCATCTTCAAGAAGCACTGGTACAAATGTCTGCCCCTGGTGGTTATCGTGGCCATGATGCTGTATGGCTACTCCCCGGGCAACGCCGCGTTCTGGGCCACGCTGTCCTGTATTGTCATCAGCTGGTTCGACCCTGAATTCCGGATGGGGCCGAAACAAATCTGGGAGGCCCTGGTCGCCGGCGCGCAGAGCACCCTGGTCATCGGGGCCACCGTGGGCGTGATCGGGATCATCGTAGGCACCATCGCCCTCAGCGGCATCGGCCTGAAATTCTCGGATATCATCATTTCCCTGTCCGGTGGCCACCTGCTCCCGGCCCTGGTACTCATCGCCCTGGCCTCACTGGTCCTGGGCATGGGCGTCCCGGTCACGGCCTCCTACCTGATCGTCGCCGTGCTGGCCGTGCCTGCCCTGCACGAGATGGGCGTGGGTCTGATTGCCGGGCATATGATCGTTTACTGGTTCAGCCAGAACTCGAACATCACCCCCCCGGTCTGCGTGGCCGCCTATGCCGGCGCGGCCATCGCCGGGTCCGACCCTTGGAAGACGGGCTGGACGGCTTTCAAGTTTTCCAAGCTACTCTACGTCATGCCGTTCCTCTTTGCCTACGAACCGGCCATGACCCTGTTCATCGGCTGGGACGAGGCGGTGGTGGGCGACTCCGGATGGACTGAAATCGCCTCGGTCTACTTCGCGGCGGCCGTGGGTACCGTAGCGTTCTCAGCCTGGTCCATGTTCTACCTGATCCGCCGCACGACCATCCTGGAATGGATCATCTTCGGCGGGGCCACCTTCCTCTGCTTCCAGCCCAACCTGCTCAGCGACGCCGTGGGCATCGGCATTGTCGTGCTTCTGGGCCTCTGGCAGCATCGCAAGAACAAACGGGAGGAGGCCCACAAACAATCCATGGGCACGACCTGCCCCTTTCCAGCTGCCGGACAGGTCGGGGGCGGTGAAAAGGCCGAAAGCGCCGGATGACAGCCACTGCAGCTCCATGCAATGTCAAACGGCCCCGGAGGCAATTGCTTCCGGGGCCGTTTTGCGTTGATTCCAATAACTGGACCTGGCTTCACTGATCAGACGCCTCCGGCAGCAACCCGGTTTGTCGCAAAGCCTCGTAGAGCACGATACCGGCGCATGTGGAGAGATTCAGGCTGCGCACCCGGCCCCAGATGGGTATCCGCACGCAAAGGGCGTCGTCCGACAGCAGTTCCCCGGGCAGGCCCCTGGTTTCCGGACCAAAGACCAGGAAATCGTCCGGCTGAAACGCGAAAAGATGGTGCGCCGCGCCTTTCCGGGCGCTGGTGAACACCAGCCGTCCCGGATCCTTATTCTGGAGGAACGCGGCCCAGTCCGGCCAGGTCCGGACCTGAACGTGTTCCCAATAGTCCAGCCCGGCTCGACGTAAATACTTGTCCTCGATGGAAAATCCCAACGGTTCGATGAGGTGCAACGGGGTTTGCGTGGCTGCGCAGAGCCGGGCGATGTTGCCGGTGTTCGGCGGGATTTCCGGCTCAAAAAGGACGATGCGCATGGCCGTCTCACTCGGCCCGTTTCTGGAGCACCCACTGCTCGGCCTGACGACGGGCTTCAGCGATCTGGCCGGGAGTCATTTGCAGTTCGGCCAGGTGCATGGCTTCGGCGGCCTGCTCAACGCCCTGAAACAAGGCCAGCACAAACCATTTGTAGGCCAGGACGTTTTCCTGGGAGACCCCTTGGCCGGTGAGGTACATCAGGCCGAGATTGAGCTGGGCCAGGGGCGACCCCTGCTCCGCGGCCATCATGTAGAAGGCCGCGGCCCTGCGCGGATTCTGCTCCACGCCGTCACCCTGTTCCAGGAGATATCCGGCATGGTATTGGGCCGGGACGTAGCCGCTTTCCGCCGCGGCCATGAGCAGATCCAGGGCTGCCTGAGGGTCGCGGTCCACACCGTCGCCCTCCAGGTACAACTGGGCCAGATTGTACTGGGCTTCCGGATAGCCCTGTTTCGCTGACCGAACATACCACTGCACGGCTTGGCCCTTGTCCACGGCAAAGCCCAATCCTTCCTCGAAAAGAATGGCCAGATTGT
>SKYX01000260.1 GCA_007127655.1 Desulfonatronum sp. | reverse complement strand
TCCGGAACCGACGTAACCTCTCCGGCGATCTGGGCCTGGAGCAGGGCTTCGCGGATCACGCCCACGGCCGGCCCCGGTTTGATCTCGGCGAAGTCCATGATCTCGTGGCCATTGAGCAGAGGCTCCAGAGCTTCCTCTGGAATCTCCGCCCGCTCCAGCATTTTCATGTTGTGGTTGAATTCCTTGTACGCGCCGTTACGGGCCTTGATGTCCGCCCGGGCGATTTCAATCAGCCGCGGATAGTCGTCAACAGCGGTAAACCGGCGGATGCCCTTGTCCGTGAGCATGAAATGGAACCGCATGTGGTTGCGGACCAAGTGGCAGATCTTGTCAATTTCCTCGGGAGAAAACCGTAAGCGGTTGAGAATCTTGCGGGCCACCTTGGCCCCCACCCGGTGGTGCTGGTAGAACGTCCACTGGTCACCCACGTATTCCGCCGTGTACAGCTTGCCCACGTCGTGAAACAGGCACCCCATGGTTCCATACCAGTCGTAGGGCAACTCCTCCGGGTACCGACGCATCAGCTCAAGGGTGTGATCCAGAACGACTTCCTCGCCATCATCCGGATTCTTGATCTGCTTGACCCGGCTCAGGGCCGCGACGTCTGGAATCAAGCCGTGCAGAATGGTGCTTTCGTAGAGCAACTTCACGAAGTGCCACATGTTCTCCGCTTCCACCTTGCGCCACTCGTCCATGATGTCTGAAACCGAGACATAATCCAGTATCCGCTTGGCGGCCCGGACGATGGTCATCCAGGAGTTGGGCTCAATGGGCAGCTGAAAGTTGGCCGCGAAGCGCAAGGCACGCACGCCGCGCAGATAGTTCTGCTTCAGGGTCTCGTCCGGGATGCCCTGGAACCGGATCTCCCCGGCCCCAATGTCCGCGAAGCCATCGTACAGCTCCTTGGCCTTGGGCATGTACGGGCAGGCCAATTGCAACGGCAGGCCACCCTCGGTCTTTTCCAGGGCTTTGATCATTCCCGGAGTGAACCGGGCCACGCACTCCTCGGGATAGGACCCGTCCTCGACATCCGCGGGATAGACGCGGATCAGGACGTCGCCTTCCTTCAGGGTTCCGGTGACGTCCGGAGTCGTACCGGGCTCGAAAAGAGGAAACAGCTTATTCAGGTCCTCAAAGTCCGCATCCGTGCTGATGTCGATCTCCCGCTCCGCCCCGCCTTCCAGTATCTTTTCCTGCAACCGGGCATTGATCACGTAAGCGTCAAACCCGTTGCGCATGATGGTTTTGCAGATGCCCACGGCATCCTTCAGTGGTTGCGCCATATCAGCTCCTTACGATGCATCGACGTCATGAAACAAAATTTTGCCGGCAATCCCGTGCGCCACGACCCGTCCCGGCAGTGTTTGCCCAATGCACGGAGTGTTCTTGCCTTTAGAGCGCAGCGCTTCCGGAGTGACCGTCCATTCCAGATCCGGGTTGAAGAGAATGAAGTCCGCGGGATCGCCGGGCTGGAAACGGTTCACCGGCAGGGAAAACAGCGCTCCGGGTCGCGCGGACCACAGCGCGACGAGGTCTTGCGGCAACAGCACGCCTTCGCGAACCAGCTTCCAGCTCAGGGACAAGGCCGTATCCAGTCCGCTGATCCCGTTGGGCGCCTCATCCATGGGGACTTCCTTCTCGTGGTCCGCATGGGGCGCATGGTCCGTGACCAGGATGTCGATCACCCCTTCCCGCACGGCCTGGCGCAGAGCCAGCACGTCGTCGTCCGTGCGCAGGGGGGGGTTGACCTTGGCCAGGGTGTTGTATCCCTGGACCATTTCCTCGGTCCAGAGCAGATAATGCGGGCAGGTCTCGGCGCTGACCCGCACTCCGCGAACCTTGGCCCAGCGGATCAGTTCCACGGATTGCCGACAACTAACGTGGGCCAGGTGAATCGGCAGGCCCAGGTATTCGGCCAGCAGGATGTCCCGGGCCACCTGCATGCTTTCGGCCACCACAGGCTGCCCCTTGAGGCCCAGCAGGCCGCTAATCCGGCCTTCGTTCATGCTTGCCCCCTCGGCCAGGGCCGGGTCTTCGCAGTGATCAATCACCACCAGTCCCAGGTCGGAAGCGTACTCCATGGCCCGGCGAAACAGGTCCGGGTTGGCCACCGGCACGCCGTCGTTGGAAAAGGCCACGCATCCGGCCTCGGCCAACTCCGCCAGTGGAGCCAGCTCCAGTCCAGCCAAGCCTTTGGTCAAGGCCCCGACCGGATGCAGGCGCGGCCCCAATGGATGGGCCTCGGAGGCCCTGTCGCGCATGAACGAGGTCACCGCGGCGGAGTCGTTGACCGGACTGGTGTTGGCCATGGCCAGCACGGCGGAAAACCCGCCCCGGGTCGCGGCCTCCAGGCCGGAAGCGATGTCTTCCTTGTATTCGAACCCGGGCTCGCGCAGGTGGACGTGGGCGTCGATCAGCCCGGGCAAGAGCAGTGCTCCGCCGCCCTGCAGCTGTTCACCCTCGGAGCACGGCTCGTCCGGCGGGGCCAGGCGCTGCACAACGCCTTGGCTGATCCATAGGCTGACCCGTTCGTCCTGCCAAAGCACGTTGCGCACGATGAGATCCGGTCCGGGCATGGCCTAGTCCTCCTGAAGCAACGAAGATTGAGGTTGACGGGATTCGGCCTGGCCGCTCTGCGCGTCGCCCTGATCCGCAGCATCCTTGCGGGTCAGAAAGAGAAACAGCAGGGCCATGCGGGTGGCCACCCCGGCGGAGACCTGATCCAGAATCAGGCTGTTTTCCGCGTCCGCCAGGGCCGCGTCGATTTCCACTCCCCGGTTCATGGGCCCGGGATGCATCACCAGCACCCCTGGATTGGCCTTGTTCAGGTGTCGGGCTCCCAGGCCGTAGGTCCTGGCGTACTCCCGGAGGTCGGGCAAAAGCCCGGCCTTCTGGCGTTCCAACTGCAACCGCAGACAGATGACCGCGTCCACGCCCTTGCACGCCTCGGTGAGGTTGGAAAACACCTCCACCGGCCACTGTCTCACTCCAGCGGGCAACAGGGTCCGCGGAGCGCAAATCCGGACCCGGGCCCCCAGGGCCGTGAACAGCAGTACATCGGACCGAGCCACCCGACTGTGAGCAATGTCGCCGACGATAAGCACGGTCTTCCCGGCCATGTCGTCCCCCCAGGCCTCGCTCAGGGTGAACCCGTCCAGCAGGGCTTGCGTGGGATGGGCATGCCAGCCGTCACCGGCGTTGATCACCGAGCAGGATAGCCGGCGAGCCAAAAATTCGCTGGCTCCGCTTTGATGGTGACGCAGCACCAGGGCGTCCGGATGCATGGCCTGGAGAGTCAGGGCGGAGTCCTTGAGATTCTCGCCCTTGCGCAGGCTGCTGGACGAGGCGGCCAGGGAATAGGTGTCCGCGGAGAGCCGTTTCCCCGCGATGTCAAAAGAGGTCTTGGTCCGCGTGCTCGGTTCGACGAAGAACAGGATGACGCTCTTGCCCTTGAGCGTCGGCACTTTTTTCACCGGGCGGGTATTGATCTCGGCGAAGCGGCGGGCCACCTGAAACACGTAGAGGATTTCAGCCGCGGTCAATTGCGAAATGCAGAGCAGATCCTTGTAGGGCCAAAGCATGGGTGCACCGTTGGTGAAGATGTGTTTGGCGGGATACGGAAAATGCCGGCAACCCCGATCGGTCGCCGCGTCGATCTCCCTCCTAGCGGAAAACGGCATCGGCTTCCAGTACATTTTTCGGTGTTTCGTCTTCCAGGGCCTGTTCGTTTTGCTCCTCAAGCCACGTAAACCTCGGCTGTTGTCATTCTCGCGGTTCCGGCGTAGAAAATTCATGTTTGGAAGTTCCGCAACCGGCGCCTCCACCCTTCCCCTCATCTTTTTCACCCTTTTCCTCCTCCAGTTGAGAGACGGACATAATTCCATGTTTTCCCTGATTGACCAGTTGATCGCCAAAAGCAAAACCACCATGCACATCGCACCGGAAGAATTGGCTTTTCAAAGAAAATACCTGTTCTTCAAAAAGCTGCTCAGCCACAACAACAAGGCCTTGCAGTTGATCAACGCCCTGGAGAACCTGCTCTTCGACTCCCAGCCCTTCACCTTCGACGAGGTTCTCTGCCAAAGCGAGGAACTGGTGGGGGTGGTCTACGAACTGGCCGAGGATCTGAACGCGCTTTCCGGCGGCAAATATTCGGAACTGTTCGGCGCGGCTGAACGGATCGGGATTCAGGTCCTGCGGGGATTGACCAGACAGCGCAAGCTGGAAAAAACCTGTCTCGTGCTCCCGCTGGTCAGGCTGAGCCTCGAAAATATGGGCCAGGTCGGCGGCAAGGCCGCCAACCTGGGCGAAGTGTCCAACCGTGTCGGACTGCCAACGCCCAAAGGGTTCGCGGTCTCGGCCTACGCCTGTCACGATTTTTTCCGCTCAGCGGGGCTGTACGAGGCCATCCGCAACGAACTGAAAGGCGTGGACATTCAGGACACCACGCAACTCACCAAGGCCTGCTCCGCGGTTCAGCAGTTGATCGTTGCCGCCCCTCTGCCCGAGGACCTGGAATGTCGCATCTTCTACGAGGCCAAAGAACTGTTCCAGGAATTCGGACCGCAAACCCGACTCGCCATCCGCAGCAGCGCCACGGGCGAAGACTCGGAATCCTCCTTCGCCGGTCAGCACTCCACGGTCCTCAACGTCACCCAGGACACCATCCTCGACGCCTACAAGGAAGTCGTGGCCAGCATGTACAATCCCCGCGCGGTCTTTTACCGCCGCAGCGTGGGCTACCGGGACCAGGACATGGTCATGTGCGTACTCTGCCTGAACATGGTCGACGCCCGGGTCAGCGGGGTGATGTACACCCAGGACCCCAACGAACCGGAAAGCAAAAACCTGATCATCAGCGCGGCCTGGGGCCTGGGCGTGAGCGTGGTGGACGGCTCCATGCCCACGGATTTGTGGCGGGTGCATTCCGAGGAGGGCAAGCCGGAATACGTCGGGGCGCGCAAGGCCAGGCAAATCGCCATGAACCCTGAAGGCGGGATTTATGACGTCCCGGTGGAAGAGCATCTTCAGGACCAACCCTGCCTGAGCGGCGAAGAGGTTCACGCTTTGGCCGGGTACGGGCGGGTGCTGGAAAAGCACTATAAACGCCCCTTGGACATCGAATGGGCCATGGACCAGGCCGGCAAGCTCTTCATTCTGCAGGCCCGGCCCCTGAACCTGACGCTGCCGGAGCAGGACCATCGCGCCTGCGCCAAAGATGCGGCCACGGCCCTGGAAGGGCACGACGTCCTGCTGTGCGGCGGAACCACGGCCTCCGCCGGCACGGCCGGCGGTCCGGCCTTTATCCTGAAGACCGAGCACAATCTGGGCGCCGTGCCAGAAGGAGCGATTCTGATCGCCCCGCAGACCTCAACCCTGTACGTGCCACTGATGGGCAAAATCCGGGGAATCATCACCGACGTGGGCAGCGTCACCGGGCATATGGCCTCAGTGGCCCGGGAGTTCGGCGTTCCGACCTTGGTGGGCACGGACAACGCCACCAGCACCATTCCTCACGGCGAGGAGATCACCTTGGACGCCTCCCACCGGACCGTCTACGCCGGGCGGGTCATGGCCCTGATCCAGGCCAGGCCGCGAACTAACCTGATGAAAGGCAGTCCGCTGTTCCGGCTGGTCAAGGACACGCTGAAAAAAGTCGTCCCCCTGAATCTGATCGATCCCAAGCGCGACGACTTCCGTCCGGACGGTTGCCTGACGTTGCACGACGTGGTCCGCTTCGCCCATGAAAAAGCCATGGTGGAAATGTTTCGCATCGACGACGACATCCAGAAAGACGTTCACCACGCTGTCAAATTGAAGACGCCCTTGCCGCTGAACACCTACATCCTCGACCTGGGTGGCGGATTCATAGCCCCCCCCGAGGACGAAGTCGTGGACCGAGAGAACATCGCGTCCCGACCGTTCCTGGCCCTGCTCCGGGGCATGGAGCATCCCGGCGTACATTGGGTGGGGCCGGCGGGAGTCCAGTTGTCCGGTTTCGCGGCGCTCATCGCCCAAAAAATCCTCACCGACCCGGACCGCGGAAGCCCGAGGGGAGGACCTAACTACGCCATCATTTCCGACGACTACCTGCACTACAACGCCCACCTGGGTTACCATTTCGTGACCATCGACACCTACTGCGGCCAACAGGTCAACGATAATTACATCATCTTCTCGTTCAAGGGCGGGGCCGCGGACGTGTCGCGCCGAACCAAGCGCGCAATGATGATCGCGGCCATCCTCAAGCGCCTGGGACTGCGGGTCGAACACACGGGGGACATGGTGCGCGGGGAAATCAAGAAATACGATTATCCCCGGATGGAGGAAAAGCTGGATTTTCTCGGTCGACTATTGGGCTCGGTCCGTCTCCTGGACATGGTCCTCTCCGACGAGGCCCAGATTCCCTGGTATGTGGAGCAGTTTTTCAAGGGCAATTATTCCTTCGAGCAGTGATTGCCGAGCCCGCGGACCCCTCGAAACACCCTATCTACTTGTTGACAAAGTCCTTATCCACAGTCCGTTCAAAAACCCCAAGTGCAAGGAGCAAAAAAAGCTCAAGGTCGAAGCGTATTTATTCATACGTGAGAGTTTGAGCTTTTTGCAGCGACATAGCAATTGGGAGTTTTTCAACGGACTGTCACGCCCGCAACGCACCCCGAAGTTCCCCCCACGAATTCACGCCCAGTTCATCCAGCAGTTGCGGCAGATCGGCCGCGATGCGGAAGGCCGTGTCCGGACGCAGGAAATTGGCCGTGCCGATCTGTCCGGCCCACGCCCCCACCAGGATGTACTCCAGCACGTCCTCGGCCGAGGCGATGCCCCCCAGCCCGATGATCGGCAGGTCCACGGCCCGGCTGACCTGATGCACGCAGCGCAGCCCCACGGG
>SKYX01000404.1 GCA_007127655.1 Desulfonatronum sp. | reverse complement strand
TGCATCCGGCTGACGAAAGAGCGGTCCACCTTCAGGATGTCCGCGGAAAAGCGGTGCAGGTAGGAGAGGGACGAGTAGCCGGTGCCGAAATCGTCGATGGCAATTTTGATGTTCAGACGCTTAAGGCGCTCCAGAATCCGCGTGGCCGCTTCGGCGTTTTCCATGACCACGCTCTCCGTGATTTCCAGTTTGAGGCACTCCGGTGGAAAGTCGGTCTCCTGAAGCACGGCCTCTACCTGCTCGTAAAGATCCGGTTGGGCGAACTGCTTTCCGGACAGGTTTACGCTGACCATGAACGGCCTCGAAGAATTCGGCGAATCCTTGCTCTCGGTGAAGTCGCGCATATCCAGGCAGGCTTTTTCCAGGACCCAGCGCCCCATGGGCAGGATCAACCCGGTCTCCTCGGCCAGAGGGATGAATTCCGCGGGACTGACCATCCCCCGGACAGGATGAATCCAACGGATCAGGGCCTCTACTCCGATGGTCCGCTTCGTGGTCAGACAGATAATGGGCTGATAGAAAAGGGCAAATTCGTCCCGCTGCAGGGCCAGACGCAGATCCATGAAGGTCTGCATGGCTTGCCTGGCTTTTGCGTGCATCCCGTGGCTGAAAAGCTCAAACCGGCCCCGGCCTCGGGACTTGGCCAGATGCAGGGCGATGTCCGCGTCCCGAAGCAGATCCTCGCCGCGGTCGTACCGGGCATCGGAGAGCACCACCCCGGCGGAGGCCGAGGTCTGGATTTCATGGCCGTCCAGTTGATGCGGCTGCTTCAGTCCGTCCAGGATCCGTTCAGCCAGGATCAGCGGATCAGCGACCTCCCGCAACTGGCGGATCAACACAGCGAACCCATCGCCCCCCAGATGAAAGACATCCTCGTCCGCCTTGCGTTCATCAAGAATGCGCTGAATGCTGGAGAGGATCAACTTGTCGCCCAGGTCGTAGCCCAGGCTTTCGTTGAATCGATTGAAGCGGTCCAGATTGATCAACACCAAGGCAAATCGGTAGCCCTCCACGTCGCGGGCCTGCTTGATCTCCCCGTTCAGACCGTCCAGTAAAGCCGTTCTGTTGGGCAGATTGCTCAACGGCTCGTGAAAGACATGGTGCAGCATGCGCTGCTCGGCCCGTTTGTAGAGGATCATCTGCATCAGGGTGTTGGCCACGGCCACGAAAAAAGCCGACTCCGGCGGTGTCAGCAGGGCCCCCTGATGGACATAGAAGTTCAAGACCCCCAATGTCGCGTGCTGGGACCAAATCGGAACGCAGATATTGCTGTGCGGTTCGACGCCTTCGGGTGAAAGTTTATTATGCTCGACATCCTCGTCCGGGACCACGAGAACGCGCTTTTCCCCGATGGCTCGGCCGCAAGCGCAATCGCCGGGAACGATGGTCTTGCACTGCTCCTTGACATGCTCTGGTAAATTGCGCTGCGCCACCATGCGGTAAACGCCTTCTTCTTCCTCCTGGAGGTAGATACAGCCCCGGTTCTGCAAGGTCAGCCAGGAAATGCCCAGGATGCTGTCCAGACATTGCTGTAAGAGTTCTTCCAGAGGCAACTCCTGCAGAGAAAGTTGAAGCAACTGCTTCAGGGCGGTCTGCATGTCGTAGTTGCGTTGCAACTCGAGCTCGGCCTGTTTCAGCTTGGTGGTCCGCTCATCAACCATCTCCTCAAGCTTCTCCGAGTAGACCCGCAGCTGCCGCTCCTGGTTGCGCAGCGTCAGATGCGTGCGCACCCGGGCAAGCAGCTCCTTGGCGTCAAATGGCTTGCTGACGTAGTCCACCCCGCCGGCCTCGAACCCCTTGGTCTTCACCCCGGTGTCCGTAAGGGCGGAGAGAAAGATGACCGGAATGTCCCGGGTTTCAGATGCGTCCTTCAATAGCTGGCAGGTCTGAAAACCGTCCATGCCGGGCATGATGATGTCCAGAAGCACCAGATCAGGCTGCTCCCGCCGGGCCAGATCCAGGCACTCCTCACCCGACGACGCCGAGACGGTCCGAAATCCTTGCCGCTTCAGGTTGGACTCCAGAATCAATCTGTTCACCGCCTCGTCGTCAACGACAAGGATCAAAGGGGATTCTTGGGTGTGGTCCGGATGCATGTTCAAACCTCCTCGCAACGCCGAAAACGACCTTGCCGGTCAGCTAGAAAATAACCGCCTCAAAGCAAAATATCTCCGTGCCCGGTTGCTGCCACGCATTGGCTGGGAGCCCGGCCTTCCGACAGGTCTGGGCCAGAAAGGTCTCCCGGTCCCAGCCGTATTCCGCGGCAACCTGGGGCAAAAGCAGGCCGGAATGCGGACCGCGGCGCACAAGCAGTCCGTGTCGGCCTGGAATGACATCCCCGGCGGGGCAGGGCTCAAGCGGGCTCAGGATCGAAATCTCCACGCCCAGGTCGGCCAGTTCTTCCCTGCCCACCGGAGGAAAGCGGGGATCGTTGAAGGCAGCGGCCCGGGCCATGCGGATGATGGTCTCCCGAATCGGCTGGTCGCCAACGATGTTCCCGATGCACCCGCGCAGATGTCCTTGCTTTTTCAGAGTCACGAACGCGCCAAAGGGCTGCTCCAGCTTTTCCGAAACCGGCTTCGGGAGAACCACGTTCGCGTCAAACCGGGAAGCAATGCTCAACCGGGCCAATTCCCGCAGATAATCCCGTTCCGCCGGGGACAGTTCAAACTGAAAATCACTCACGTTCGTTCCTCCCTAAAATCCCTCTTCCAACGGCGGAAAAACCAGACACGGCGGCAGGCCGTTCTTGGTTGCCAAGGGCCGCTCTCCGGGACGGACCACCACTTGACGGTTCTGAACGTCCAACCTGCCTTCTGCCAGCCATTGCAGAGCCTGAGGAAAAATCCGGTGCTCCAAAGCCAGGATGCGACCGCCCAGCTCTTCGGCCCCCTCGCCCGGCAGGGCCGGGACGGCGGCCTGGATGATGATCGGACCGTGGTCCACTTCTTCATCAACGAAATGTACCGTACATCCTGCCAAACGGACCCCGTACCCTGCGGCCTGGTCCTGGGCGTGCAATCCGGGAAAGGACGGCAGCAGCGCCGGATGGATGTTCAGCACTCGTCCGGGAAAGGCGGCCAGGAGTTCCGGCCCCACGAGACGCATGAAGCCGGCCAGGATCACGGCCTGGGCCCCGGCGTCGCGCAGGGCGCGGACCAACACCCGGTCATAGGACTCACGATCCGGGTAGTCCCCGTGAGAGAGCGTCAGGGAAGGAATGCCATGATTCGCCGCGCGTTCCAACCCCTTGACCCCGGGAATGTTGGAAATCACCGTCTGGATGGTCACGTCCAGCACCCCGGTTTCCATCCGGTCTATCAGGGCCTGTAAATTGGACCCGCTTCCGGAAATGAGCACGCCGATAGGCAGGGTCATGCCTTAGCGCCCCCGTGTCGGCCCTGGCCGGCATGGTCCAGGATGGCCTGAACCATGGCCGGGATGGTATAGTCTTCGGGCTGAATGTCGCCCTGAAAGCCATGATTTTGCAAGGTCCGTTCGGTGACCGGTCCAATGCAGACCAGTTTCAGCGCGGCGCGGTGTTTTTGAATCAGCTCCGGCCCGATAGCCGCGAAAAAGTTGGTCACCGTGGAGGAACTGGTGAACGTAATGTACTGAATCTCTCCGTTCTCCAGAGCAGCCGTCACGTCTTCCGCACCCTTGGCCACCGGCAGGGTCCGGTACACCGGCAGCACCTCCACCTGGGCTCCCGCCCGGAGCAATTCCTCAGGCAGCACTTCCCGAGCCTGCTCGGCCCTGGGAATCAGCACCCGCTTGCCCTCCACGCCCCTGGCCAGCAGCCCCTGGACGATGTCCTCGGCCACGTACTTTTCCGGGACGAAATCAGCCCGAATGCCCCGCCGGGCCAGCCCCTCGGCCGTAGCCGGGCCGATGGCCGCCACCTGAGTTCCGGCAAAGGCCCGGGCGTCCAGCCCTCGGCCCTCCAACACGTCCCAGAACAAACGCACGCCGTTGACCGAGGTGAAGACCACCCAGTCGTAGTCGCCCAACCGCCCGGTGGCTTCTTGAATGGGTGCCGTCTGCTCCATGGGCTCCACGGCAATGGTCGGAAACTCATGACAACAGGCTCCCAGGTTCTCCAGGGTGGCTACCACGTCGCTGGCCTGCTCCCTGGAACGGGTGACCACCACGCCCTTGCCCAGCAGGGGGCGCCGCTCGAACCAGTTCAACTTGTCGTGCAGGGAAACCACTTCGCCCACCACCAGCAAAGACGGAGGCTTGAACCCTTGTTTTTGGGACTCCTCGGCAATATCGGCCAATGTGGAGATCAGTGACCGTTGCCTGCACGTGGTCCCCCAGCGGACCAGGGCTGCCGGGGTGCTTCCGGAAAGTCCGGCCTTGATCAGATTGGCCGAAATTTCCGGCAGGTTCTTCACGCCCATAAAAAAAACCAGGGTGCTGGTGCTCCGGGCCAAAGCCTCCCAGTCGTGGGCGCTCTCGGCCTTGGTCGGGTCCTCGTGGCCGGTGATGAAGGATACCGAAGAGGCGAAACGGCGATGGGTCAACGGAATCCCGGCATAGGCCGGGGCGGCCACGGCCGAGGTCACACCGGGGACCACCTCGAATTCGATGCCGTGCTCCAAAAGCTCCTCGACCTCCTCCGCTCCCCGCCCGAAGACATACGGGTCGCCCCCCTTAAGCCGGGCCACGACCTTCCCCGCCTTGGCCCGCTCCACCAGCAGATCGTTGATTTTATCCTGGGGGAGGGTGTGGTCGCCGCCCTTTTTGCCGACGTAATAAATCTCAGCGTCCGGTCGGCACCAGGCCAGAAATCGCGGATTGGCCAGGTAGTCGTAAACCACGGTGTCCGCGGTCTCCAACAACCGCTTGGCCTTGAGCGTGATCAACTCCGGATCGCCGGGCCCGGCGCCCAGCAGGTAAACTTTGGACATGAATGCTCCTGATCGAAATGTAATGCGTCCTCAGCGAGGACAGGTTCTTTTCCTATCAATCTTAAAAAAACAGCCTGATTCTCTTGGCTTGATCTTCAACTTTCCATCACCCGCACCGTGAACTCGATGAAATCGCCCAGTCTGTACTCGATGATGTTCTGCATGATGTTCAGGTCCAGATTCTGGTAGTCGTGGACCAAAACATTGCGGAAACCGACCATGCCTTCCAGGTTGCGGGCCAACGGGTCAGAAATGACGCCCGCCGCACGCAGCATGCCGAATCCATCCCGGCTTTGCTTGGGAATTCCCAGCCGTTTCACCCGGACCACATGGTTGGCCAGATCGATGCATTGTTCCGCGGCGCGCTGGAGGTTCAGGGCGATGGCGTCCTGTTTCAGGAAATCATCGGTGAACGGCAGTTCTGAAGGCTCGGCGTAATACCGCCTGATCTGTCGGATACAGCGCTCGATGCTCTCCTTCTTGTTCAAAACGACATCGTCGATCATGCTTCCAATACCTGCCGAGTGGTCGCGATCTGTTCCAGGATTGGCGCGCGCTCCTGCTGGAGCTTCTGATAAAAGGAAAGCGTGAGCATTTCAAAACTGGCCGCGGCGAACTGGTCGGCCACCAGAATCAGTCGGCCCTCCTCGACAATCCGAAACTGGAAGACCGTATCCACCAGGCGCAGGTTGACCAGGTCCACCTTTCGCCCGAGCAGGTCTTCCAGGGCAAAGCGGCATTCGGACAAAAACAAGCTCCCGGCGGCCTTGGCCGATGCATGGGGCAGCAGCAGGGCAATGTCGGCGTCGCTGTCCGCGCGCTCGTATTCCGTGCCCATGGTGCCGAACAAATACACAGCCTGTACATCGGGAAAGTAGCGCTGGACGATCGCGGATATCTTTTGCTCCGTCATGGCAACCTGGAGGGCGTCATGCCCATTTACTCCATCAGCCCCTGCAACCGTTCGCGCAGGGCCAGCAGTTTGGATTGTTTCTCGGCGATATCCCTGGCCTTGGCCCGTTCCTTTTCCACCACTTCGGCCGGGGCCTTGGCCAGAAAATCATCATTGTTTACTTTGCGGGTGACGATGTCCAGTTCCTTGGCCGCCTTGTTCAATTCTTTATCCAGGCGGGCCAGTTCGGTCTGGAAGTCCACGGCCCCGGCCAGGGGGACAAACACTTCCACCCCCTGAACCACGGCGGAAGCCGAGGCCTTGGGCGGGTTCAAATCCGCTTCGACCAGGAACTCCTCAAGGCGGGCCAGATGAACGATGGTCTCCCGGTTCGTCAAGAGCACTTCGGCCAGGGCAGTCTCCCGGCAACGCACCAGCACGTCCAGTTTCTGGGACGGTCCGATGCTGAGTTCGGATCGGATGTTGCGTACGCTGACCACGATCTCCTGGATCAGCCCCATATCCCGCGAGGCCTGTTCGTCCATCTGTTCGGGCCTGGCAGGAGGATAGGGTTGGGCGGCCAGATTGTTTTCCGTGCCGCGAGCGGGCAGGGAGTCCCAGATTTCCTGGGTCACGAAGGGCATGATCGGGTGGAGCAGAAGCAGCACCTCGGAAAGCACGGTTTGCAGGCAAACCTGGGCCGTGGCCTGGGACCGGGCTTTCTTCTGGTCCTGGGGTTCGCCCTTTTCAGCCTGGACGGCCCCGGGCAGATCCGGTTTGATCATTTCCAAATACCAGTCGCAGAGTTCATGCCAGATGAACTGGTACAGCCCCATGGCCGCGTCATTGAACCGATATTCAGTGATGGCTGATGCATTTTCCTGCTTGACCTGCTCCAGACGGGTCAGGATCCAGCGGTGGCGCAGATCCAGGTCCGCTGAAGCGGGAAGCACTTCAGCGGCTCCGTCCTGGGGCAGGTTGATCAGGGCGAAGCGGGCCGCGTTCCAGAGCTTGTTCACGAAAAACCGGTAGCCCTGGATCCGCTCCTCGGACAGCTTGATGTCCCGGCCCATGGCGGCCATGGCCGTCAGGGTCATCCGCAGGGCGTCTG
>SKYX01000064.1 GCA_007127655.1 Desulfonatronum sp. | reverse complement strand
GTCCCCGGCAATCCCGTCTCCCAGCCAGATCACGTTGGTCACGCCCAGATGCTCAAGCAGGGTCGCTTCCAGGTCTTCGCGGCTTAGGCCGGGATTGCGGACCTGGGTTTGCTGGTCCAGCAGGCATTCCTCGGTGGTCAGCAGCGAGCCCCGCCCGTTGCCGTCGATGGCTCCGCCCTCCAGGACCACCGTCCGGTCGCCGTGGCGGAGCGGAGTCAGGGGGATGTCCAGGGCCCGGGCGATGCGTTCCGGCACCGCGGCGTCCAGCTCATGATCCGGATACTTGGCCCAGCCGGAGAAGCCGAAACGCACGGCCCGCGTTGAATATTTCCGGCCGTCCCAAACATGAATAAAAGCCGGACAGTAGTCACGGGTCCAGACACGGTTCGTGGGAATGGGGAAAAACGTCACCTGGCCCAGGTCCACATGGGAACGCTCCAGTAAATTGCGGACTTCCCGCTCCTGCTCCGGGGAACGGACCAGAATCCGCACCGGCTCGGACAGGGCCAGATGGCGGACGATTTCCGCGTACACCCACCGAATGGGCGCGAACTTGCCCGGCCAGTCCCGGGCATTGTGCGGCCAGGCCAACCACGTGGCCGCATGGGGCTCCCACTCGGCGGGCAGGCGATATTGTGCGGTCATGATTCATCCCCCAAATAACGGCTGGTGATTCCTCCGTAGGCGTCGATGCGGCGGTCGCGGAAAAAGGGCCAGTGTTGGCGGACGGTTTCCAGGCGGGCGGGGTCGATTTCGGCCAGCAGGATTTCCTCCTTGTCCGCCGAAGCCCGGCAGAGCAGCTCGCCCATGGGACCGGCGACAAAGGAATTGCCCCAGAATTCGATGCCCGGCCCTCCGCCGGGCGGAATTTCGTGACCAACGCGGTTGACCACGGCCACGTAGACACCGTTGGCCACGGCGTGCCCCCGCTGCACCGTGACCCAGGCATCCTGCTGTTCCGCTCCGAAGCGGTCCTTTTCCTCGGGATGCCAGCCGATGGCCGTGGGGTAAAACAGGGCCAGGGCCCCGCGCAAGGCCGTAAGCCGGGCCGCTTCCGGATACCACTGGTCCCAGCAGACCAGGCCGCCGATGCGGCCGAAGCGGGTGTCAAAGGCCCTGAACCCGGTGTCGCCGGGAGCGAAGAAATATTTTTCGTAATAGCCCGGATCGTCCGGGATATGCATCTTGCGGTACACGCCGAGCAGCGATCCGTCCGCATCGATGATTGCCAGGGTGTTGTGGTAAACCCCGGGGCCGCGGCGTTCGAACAGGGAGGCCAGGACCACGACCCCCTCCTCCCTGGCCACGCGACCCAAAGCCTCAGTGGACGGGCCGGGAATGGATTCGGCCAGGGCGAAAAACTCCGGGTCCTCGTGCTGGCAGAAATACGGCGACCGGAACAGCTCCGGCAGACAGACCACTTGCGCGCCCTGACGGGCGGCCTGGTGCACGAACTCCTCGGCCTTGGCCAGGTTCTGGGCCGGATCGGTGGGAATGGAAATCTGGGGCAGACCGACAAGGAACGGGGAAATGGCGTGTGTATTCATGGCGCGGCGTTCCGGATTCAGGCTGAGGTTGAAGCTGGGGGTTACGATGTGGCCATTGAAGCGCATGTCGCGTCGGCGACCTCTGATGCGTGGTAGCTGCTGCGCACCAATGGAGCGGAAAAGACCGTGCCGATGCCCTCGGCCCTGGCCAGATCGCCCAACACGGTGAACTCTTCGGGAGACGGATAGCGGATCACCGGATGATGGGCCGCGGACGGAGCCAGGTACTGGCCCATGGTCAGGATGGCGCATCCCGAGGCGGCCAGATCGCGGAAAACCCGGCGCAGTTGCTCACGGGTCTCGCCCAGCCCAAGCATCAGGCCGCTCTTTGTGCGCACGGCCTGTCTGCGCTCCTTAGCCCAATCCCGAACCCGGGCCAAGAGTTCCAGGCTGCGGGCGTACCCGGCCTGGGGACGTACCCGGGGGTACAAATCCGGCACGGTTTCCAGGTTGTGGTTGAGCACGTCCACCCCGGATTCCAGCACGGTTTCCAACGCAGCCCGGCTGCCCTGAAAATCCGGGATCAGCACTTCTACGACCAGTCCGGGAATATCGGCCTTGAGTTGCCGGACCACCCGCGCGAAGTGATCGGCTCCGCCATCAGGCAGGTCGTCACGGGTCACGGAAGTGATCACCGCGTAACGCAGACCCATCCGGGCCACGGCCCGGCTGACCCGGAGCGGCTCGTCCCCAGCCACCGGGCCGGGCTGGCCGGAGGTGATGTTGCAGAACGCGCAGGACCGGGTGCAAACGTCGCCCAGGATCAAGAACGTGGCCGTTCCGCTGGAAAAGCATTCCCCGATGTTCGGGCACCGGGCGCTCCGGCAGACCGTGGCCAGGCCAAGGCCACGGAGATCCTCGCTCAATTGGGAAAAACGCCGGTCCCGGGGCAACGGCCGACGCAGCCATGGCGGCTTGCGCTGGGCGGTCGGCGTTGCGACGGTTGAATAGGGAGTGGTGTGCATCGTGAAAAAAATACACGGGGCGAACGTTGGTTCGCCCCGTGCGGCTGGGAGGAAGGAAGGTGTTGGCGAAAAAATGTTCCGTGACCGGCCTGCTAATGGCCCTGCTCCTTGACGTCGCGATACCCGTCTTCCCGGAGCCGGACCACGCGCACCATGTAGCCACCTTCGCCGGGAGCGCACTGCGGGCACCCTTCGGCCAGAATCAGACACTGGGCGTCCAGTTTTTTGGTATCGATTCCGGACTGTTCAATAATCTGACTGGCTTCGCCCTGGTTCCAGATCAGTGGGCGTCCGCATTGATGACATTCCACGAACATCAATTCCGGATCAAAGCCTTTTTTCGGGGAATGCTGACGATTCAAGCCGGCAACAGGGGGGTTGCTCTTACAGCTTACGTCTCGGTTGCATCTGTTTTTTTCCATGCCCTCTCCTTATGGCTTGAGTCGGGGATCGTCAATGTTGACCCGACTTTTCGATGAGGTTGACGGTACCATGCCCCGTTCGTACGGAGATGTAAAGTCTACTGTAAGGCGAAAAGCCTCTTTGGCAATGCGTTGGGCTCGGTAGAAGCGAAAAAGAGGCACCTCCACCGTTTAGCCCCACCATCACATCAACAAAAGCAAACTCAGTGCCATCACTCCCATGCCGACGATCAGGGCGTACACCGGAGCGTGGCCCTGGTCATACTCCTTGGCCGCCGGGAACAACTCGTCGATGGAGATGAAGACCATGATCCCGGCCACCCCGGCGAAGACCATCCCGAACACGGTGTCCGAGAAAAACGGGCGCAGGATCAGATAGCCGATCACCGCACCCAGCGGTTCGGCCAGCCCGGAGAGCATGGAAAGCCAGAAGGCCTTCATCCGACTGCCCGTAGCATAGTAGATGGGCACGGCCACGGCGATGCCTTCGGGGATGTTGTGCAGGGCCACGGCCACGGCAATAGCCACGCCCAGAGTCGGATCGTGCAGGGTGGCGAAAAACGTGACCATGCCTTCGGGAAAATTGTGGATGGCAATGGCCAGGGCTGTGAAAATCCCCATCCGATGCAGCTTCTGCTTGGAGCGATCCGGCGGGGAGGTGATTTCGTCCGTGGAGCGGACATGGTGCGGGTTTTCGTATTCCGGAACCAGACGGTCGATGATCCCGATGAAGAAAATCCCGGCAAAAAACCCCGCGGTCATCAGCCAGGCCGCCCCGTTTTCGCCGTAAACCGGTTCCAGCAGTTCCATGGACTCCGGAAGCATTTCCACGAAGGAGACATAGATCATTACCCCCGCGGAAAAGCCCAGTGCCGTGGACAGAAAGAGCTTGTTCTCCCGTTTAACGAAAAAAGCCAGGAAACTGCCGAACCCGGTGGACAGTCCGGCAAAGGTGGTCAGCGCGAAGGCCAGTAATAGATTCTGCTCCATATCAATGCACCCCCAGGGTTTGGTAAATTTTTGAAATGTCCAGGTGCCGACGCACATGGTCCGCCAGGCGGTCCAGGGCGGCTTCCGTGTCCCAGACTCCGACGACGGTCAGCGGCGCTTCGCCCTTGGCGGCCAGGATCGTGTTCAACAGCCAGAGTCGAAACGGCGCGTCGTCGAAGATCCCGTGCAGATACGAGCCCCAGACGGGCTTGTTGCGAAGCCCCAGGCCGATGACCCGACCATCGGACGTCTTCAGGGCGACTGTCAGATCGTCCCCTCCGGATTCCGGAACGGACTGGCCATGATGAATCTCATACCCAGTAACCTCCAGCCCGGAGGCGGGATGTTCGGCCACGGTCCGTCGCAACGTCTTGTCCGGTTCCAGACGGGTGGTCAACGGAAGCAGACCCAGTCCGGGAATGGACGCCCGGGTCGCGGACTCCAGGCCGTGGGGGTCCTCGATCCGCGAGCCGAGCATCTGGTATCCGCCGCAAATCCCCAGGACATGCGCCCTGCCGCTCTCGGCCAGCCTGATCACGGCCTTGGCCAGGCCCCGCTCACGGACAAAGGTCATGTCCGCCATCACGTTCTTGCTTCCGGGCAAGATCAGCAGGTCCGGCGCGCCCAGTTCCCCAGCATGGCGGACCAGGCGCACGATCACGCCCGGTTCCGCGGCCAGGGGGTCCAGGTCCGTAAAATTGGAGATGTGCGGCAGGTCCAGACAGGCCACGTCCAGGGCCACACCCTGGTCCAGACCCTGGGCCAGACCCTGGGCCAGACCCTGGGCCGGGCCGCCTGCCCCGCGGGTCCGGTCCGGGCGAAACAGCGACCCCTGCTTGAAGTTCACGGAGTCTTCCTCAGGCAGCCCCAGGTCCGCCAGATGAGGAACCACCCCCAGCACGGGCCGGGCCGTGCGCCGGGCGACCCAGTCCAGGGCCGGGTCCAGCAGGGAGCGTTGGCCGCGGAACTTGTTGATCACCAGCCCGCGGACCAAATCCCGCTCCCACTCTTCCAGCATGTCCATGGTTCCGCTCAGGGCCGCGAAGACCCCGCCTCGGTCGATGTCGCCCACCAGATAGACCGCGGCCCGGGCATGGCGGGCCATGGCCATGTTCACCAGGTCGTGGTGTTTGAGGTTGATCTCCGCCGGACTGCCGGCCCCCTCCAGGACCATCACGTCGTGCTCTGCGCCCAGGCTGTCGTAGGCCTGGTGAACTAGGCCTCGCAGCTCTTCCTTGGCCCGGATGTAGGCCCCCACGGTCATGTTGCCCCGTGGTTTGCCCAGGACGATGACCTGGGAGCCGGTTTCGGAGTTGGGCTTGAGCAAAATCGGGTTCATCCGCCGGTCCGGCTCCAGGCCGCAGGCCTGGGCTTGCAGGATCTGGGCCCGACCGATCTCCCCGCCGTCCGGAGTGACCCCGGAATTCAGGGCCATGTTCTGGGCCTTGAACGGCGCAGGTGAAAACCCGTCCTGGCGTAAAATCCGGCACAGGGCCGCGGTGAACAGGCTTTTTCCGGCATTGGAACAGGTCCCCTGGAACATCAGGGCCGGAGTGAACCGCTTGCGGGACCGTGTGCGGGACTGGCCCAGGGACTGGCCCCGGGACTGGCCCTGGGACTGGCCCGGGAAGTTGGTCCGGTTCGCGGGCTCCAGGAGTTCGGTCAATGCCGTCAGGAGGCGATCGTTCTCCTCGGGTTGGCGCACGGCCAGCCGAAAATACGAGCGATCCAAACCCGGAAAGTTCGCGCAAACCCGGATGGCGATCCGTTGCTCCAGCAACTTCCCGGCCAGCCATCCGGCCTCGAATTGCGGGCCGATTCCGCGACACAGCAGGAAATTGGCCTCCGAAGGGGAAACCATCAGTCCCGTCAACCCGGCCAGGGCCGCGGTGAACCGGTCCCGTTCCCTGGCCGCGCGCCCCCGTCCGTCTCGCTGGAACGCGGCGTCCTGAAGGCACCGCGTCCCCACAACCTGGGCCAGGCTGTTCACGGACCAGTCCGGGGAGCGCTTGCGGTAGCGCGTTGCCAGGGCGGGATCCATTGCCGCCAGGCCGATACGCAATCCGGGCAGGGCGTAGAATTTTGTCAGGGACAGCAGAACGACCACATTGGGCGGACGCTTGTGCAGCAACCGATCCAGACCGGACACAAAGTCCGCGAAAGCCTCGTCCACGATGAACCAGCACCTGGGATGCTCCGCGGCCAAGGCCCGCAGACGGTCGGGGGAAAAAGTCCGCCCAGTGGGATTGTTCGGCTGGCCAAGAAAGATCAGGGCCGGAGAACGCGAATCCTCACGGAGCCTGTCGTCAAGCCGGTCCCAATCCAGCGCGAAATCATCACGCGGCTCCAGGGGGAGATGCTCTACCTCCAGCCCGTGGGCCGCGCACGTCGCGGCGTAGTCGGCGTAGGCCGGCCCGGGGATGACGGCTCGTCTCGGCCTGAAATCTTCGGTCAACAGGGGCGGCAGGCGGTGCAGAATCTCTGCCGTGCCGTTGTCCGCCACCAGTTCGTTTACGCAAATGCCGTAATGCCGGGAAGCGGCCTGAAGCAGTTCGGCGCAGTCCGGATCGGGATAGTGCCGCAGGCCTGAAACCGCGTCCCGGATCGTTTCCTCGAGCCAGGAGGGCGGCCCGAAAGGGTTGATGCTGGCCGAAAAATCCAGAATCTCCCGTGGTTCGCACCCCAAATTCCGGGCCAGTTGCCAAATGTTTCCGCCATGGGTTCGCGTGTCCATCCTTCAAGTATGGGCCTGATGACGTTGATTCGTCAATATCAATGCACGGTTGGGAGACCCACTCGCGAAGCGGGTTTGCAATGGCCAACCTCTTCCTGGCCCTGGCCGGAAGGGTCCTGGTCTACCTGTAATCCTCGCACCACACACGAAACAACAAAGCCTCCGTTTCCTTTCATTAAGGAAACGAAGGCGTTAGTGACTAATTCCTGAGACCCTGTCATGAAAAACAAGAGAATTTGGCAGGATTTCATTTCATCTTTTGCCTCTCGCAGAGTTCGCAAAGATCGCAGAGTGCATGGGGAAAACTCTTTGTTTCCTCTGCGTGTCCCTGCGCCTCTGCGCGAGAACATGTTT